>JBIOVC010000314.1:0-3269 GCA_044867545.1 Hyphomicrobiaceae bacterium
CCGAACGAGAACAGAAACGATCGCCTGGGCTCGTCGCCGCTGGCCATGCTCCCTCCACCCGACGGATCCGTCCCCTGGACCGGTCCTGTCGTGCCGCAAGCCAAGCTCACTATCCGAGCGGAATCAATCCGCAAGCCTTGGATGCTCGCTTTTGTTGCGGCCGGCAAGCAAGCTCGCTCCCTATTGTTGCTTTGCCGACACGCATAGCTGCCCAAGACATCCATAGACGCGGTATCGACGGCACCCCGTGGCTGACCTATACGGTCTGCCGGATCTCGCCTGGAGACGATGGATGGGTCAGCCTGCCACGACGCTCGACGTCCGGAACCTCAACTGTCCGTTGCCGGTGCTGAAACTCAAGAAGGCGATCGGCGATATCGGGGTAGGTGCGACGATCGAGGTGCTTGCCACCGATCCCGGGGCCGATGCGGACTTCGAGGCGTTCTGCACGTCGACCGGGCACAGCCTGATCGAGCGCGGCGAAGACGCTGGCGTCTTCCGATTTGTGATCAAGCGGACGGCCTGATTCAGCGCGCGACGCGTCACATTCGCCGATAGATGAAGAAGTCCTCGCGCGGCGTCTCATCAGGCGCCGGCTCGCTTCGAAGGCCCGGATGCCTGAGCTCGGTCGAGGTGATGACCTTGCCGCCCGGTCGAACCAGCGCATGCGCGACGGCGGGCAGCCATGCCTGCAACTTGAGGTCGTCAGCCGCGACCCCGTTGCCGAGATCGGCATGCAGCAACGCCGCCACGGCGCCATGCTGCTCAGCGTGAGCCATTCCGGTGGTGCGGATTTCGCCCAGCACCAGGTCCTCCTCCGGCGGACGGGAAGCCGGGTGCGCAACAAGCTGGCGATCGAAGACGATGATGCGGCGGCGCTCGAGCTTTTCACGCAAATGGTCATAGGTTCGCCCGTTGCCGAGGCCGAGCTCGATCGCCGGGCCCGGCAGGGCCTCGCCCAGCTCGTTCAGCTCCTGGCAAGCCCGATCGAGAAGGAGCCGCTGGGTCAACAGCCGGCGCAGGAAGCTTTCAAGCCGGCTCACACGACCTCCTCGCTCGCGCCGCGCTCCGACTTGGTCCATCGCCTGAAAAGGGCCTCCAGCTCGTCGACGCCGGCGACGGCGTGGACCATGACCGCGTGGTCGCAATCGCGCACGTGGACCTCCCTCTGGACCGTGCCGGAGATCGCGAGACCCGAGGCCTTGATGCAGTCGTTGGAGATGATGCAGTCGGCGAGCAGCTCCTTGGTCGCAGCCTCGAGCCGGCCAGCGACGCTGACGGTCTCGCCGAGCGCGGTCGTCATGTACCCGCGCTCCTCATCGCCGATCCGCGCGATCACCGCGGGACCGGTGTGAATGCCTATGCCGATGCGCAACGGCAGCGGCAGCGCGGAGGCGAACTCGGCGTTCAACGTGCGGGCGATCTTCAGCATGTCGAGGGCGGCGTGGATCGCGGCCCTGCTCCCGGCGCTTGCACTCGATCCCAGACCGAAGACGGCCATCAGTCCGTCGCTCAGGTACATGCCGACCTTGCCGCCGCGCGCCTCGACAGCCTGGGTCAGCTCCGCGATCAGCCGGTTCAAAAGGACGACGATGTCGGAGGGAAGCTGCTTGCGGGCGAGAGTCGTGAAGCCGCGCACGTCGACGATCAGCACCGTGACATTGCGCTCGACACCCCACTTGTAGGCCTCCTCGTCCCAATCCTGCATGCCGCGGCGCGCGATCGCCGGCAGGAGGACCTGCACGGAAAGATCCTTCTGCGGGCGGATCTGGCAGGCAAGGCGCACGCGGGCCGGTGCAGAGATGCGATCGAGCACCCGCCGCTCCAGGGCGTTGCGCGGGGCCAAGCTCTCCTGTCCCGCCAGCACCAGCACGCGGCATGTCGAGCAGCGCCCCCGGCCGCCGCACAGCGAGGGGTGCGGAATGCCATTGGCGCGGCTCATCTCGAGCAGGGTCTGGCCCGGCGCGGCTCTGACCTCGCCGTGGCCGACATAGTGGATCATGATCCGTCTGGTGAGGCGTAGGTAGATCACGCGGGCGAGGATGATGCCGGCGAGCACGGCAACGATGATTCCGAGCGCGATCAGTCCTCGCGCGACTGCCTGATCGAAGGCACTGATCTGAGCCTCGTTCCACACCGCCGCCGGCACCTCCAGACCCCGCGCCTCGCGCCCCGAGGCGATGAAGCCCGCAATCGAAAGCAGCGGCACGGCGAAGGTGAGCACGATGCCCGCCTCCCTCACCCGCGGGAACCAGGGCTTCGAGCGGAATGCATAGTCGATGCCGATCACCCCGTGGGTCCAAACGACGAGGAGCAGCACGATCTGCTTCACTGCATTCGACGGCCAGAGCTGCTGGAGCTCGGAGCGATAGCTGTCGTCGACGCCGTGAAAGTCGTGCAGGTAGCGGGTCGCGACCAGGTGCTCGAGCAGCAGCAGCGGGATCAGCAGACCGAGCGCAATCTGAGCGGCCTCCTGAAACGGCATCCGCCAGGTTCGCCGGGATGCAATGCGCTTCAAGGCGAGAGCTGGGTGGATGACGAAGGCTCCGTAGAGCACGACGGTGCCCGGCCAGGATCGCCACAAGGCGACGCGCCAGCCCTGCACCTCTTCCATTGCATCGACGCCGAACACGCCGATCGCGTGATTGAGCAGGTGGGTGAGCACGAAGAAGAAGAGCACAAGGCCAGCGGCAAGCCTGATGTCACGCTCCCAGGCGAGCGCGCCGCGGGTGTCGCGGTTTGCCGACGTGGCTTTGTCGGTTGCGCTTGTCATTGGGTGGCAAGCGCGGCAAAGCGCTCATTCATGCGCTCGAGCCGCTGGCCGAGCTCGCGGCTGACGGCGAGCGCAAGCTTCGGGACCTCTTCCAGTATCTCGATAAACGAGTTCCGCTCCATCCGAAGGACCGCCAGATGCCCGACCGCCTTGACCGTCGCCGAGTAGGGATGACCGCACAACGCTCCGATCTCGCCGACGACCTCGCCGGCTCCGATCCTTGCCAGGTGCACCTCGCCGCTCGCGGTTTCGCGAAACACGTCGGCCTCGCCCTCGAGCACGACATAGACCGCATCCGGCGCGCCGCCTTGGCGCAGCAGCGTCTCGCCTGCCTCAAGCGTGACGCGATTGCTCGCCATCGCCAGCAGCTTGAGCTTGGCGGCGTCGACCTCTCGAAACATCGGCGTCTTCTGGAGGGCCTGGCAATCGAGCAGAAAGGTCACGGGTGATGCCCTCGCCATGCTCCAATACTTCAGTGAATCGTATCAGAGACCGA
>JBIOVC010000315.1:0-2821 GCA_044867545.1 Hyphomicrobiaceae bacterium
TGTAGCAATCGTAGGTTGGGTCAAGCGAAGCGCAGACCCAACACACTTGTGTAGAGTCGTCAGATCGTGAAATGGATATCGGATCGGGAGCCAGGGGCAGGGCTTCCCGATCTCGCGAGTTGTTGGGTCTTCGCTGACGCTCGACCCAACCTACGGCTGCCTGGTATCAGACCCGGAGGGTCCGATACCTCGTGCTGCCGCTGGAGGGGTCTGTGGGCGCGTTCCTGACCTACTGGTACTACTTCGTGCCGGACTACGTTCTGGCGGTGGTGATGTACACGGTGCTCGGCCGCGTAGCGCTGAGCCTGTTCGTGGAGGCCGATTCGCCCAACTACATCTGGCGCTTCTTCTGCCGCGTCACCGACCCGGCCGTCGCCCTCGTTGCGCGGGCGACGCCGAAGGCCGCCGCCCAGATCGTGCTCTGGGGTTTCACCTTCGTCTGGCTGTTCTGGCTGAGATTCGCCTTGCGCGTCCTCTACACGGGGGCGGGTCTGATCCCTGTGATGTGAGCTGTCGATGAGCCGCAACGCCTACTATATCGCCATCGCCTTCTTCGGCATGATCAACGGCATTCCGTTCTTCAGCCCGTTCTATCTTCCGACCCTCGGCTACAGCGTGAGACTGATGGCGGAGCCGTTGTTCGGCAGCCCGACGCTCATCGCCTACTTCGCCTCTCTGATGCTGTCGACGGCCACCATTATCCTCGCCGGCATCCCGGCGGCGATCTACGAACGCTTCGTCGGCGCCAGGGACGACTCCACCGACACCTCGCTATGGATCTGGCTCGCGGGGACAGCGATCCTGGCGATCCCCGCCGTCGGCAACTTCCTGCGCATCGGCTTATGACGGGCCGCTCCCACATCCCAGGCCCGGCACCGGCCACGAAAATGTGAAAGGCGACTCACCCACGGGGGGCGTCTACGACTTTAGTATTAGTCTAGTATCGAGGGAGGGAAGCGGGCCGAAACGGCCCCTCCCGGACCACTGAGCGCGGGGTGGAACCGTGGAGATCATGCGCCAGGTCGCTTACGCGACGGTCCTGCGGGCCTGCGGCTTCGGCTCGTTGGCCATCTTCTGCTTCATGGTCGGCCTGTCGTTCGCGCCGGGCCTGGCCTTCCAGATGGGCGGCACGCTCACGCTGCTCATGACCGGCATCCTCGTCCTAAAGGCCCTGGAGGCGCGCTGGAAGTCCTACCGGCGCACCGAGATGTGGCTCTACCTGGAGAAGGAGGACCGTCCGCCCGCCGCCGTCGCCCAGCAGCTGACCTCGGCGGTGATGCGCGAGACCTATCTCACCTTCGCGATGTGGACGTCGATTGTCGCCATCGCCATGTTGGCGTTCGCGCTGGTCTTCTCGCTGCTGGGGCTGTAATCGGGGCCGCCCGCGGCTCGCCAGGGTCCGGCCAAAGTCCGGTCGCGCGGCAGCGGGCGCATCCCCGCCTGACCGGTCCGGATACCAGAGGCATCAGTCCCGACGGGTGCGGGGTGGACGCCGAGACCGATTGCCCCCAGTTTCGCACGCACTCGTAGGAGCGCGTGCGAACGTACTCTGACGGAGCCGAGACGGTCTGTCGAGAAGTTTGTATTCGGATCTTGCTCGCCGGCGGCGGCCCAAAATTGCCGTCGATCAAGCCCGGCTCGGCGGCCCAACGGTGGGCTTGAAGCGCTGCGGCAGGCCGCGGATGCCGAGGGGAGCGCAAGGTGCGCAGTGGCCGCCGACGCCGCTGGGAGCGCAAGACATGGTGGATAGGACGTCCTTCATCTGCTAACGCTTGTTCCAGTCGGGCGTGCGCTTTTCCAGGAACGCGCCGATGCCCTCCTCCGCCTCGGCATGCATCATGTTCTTCACCATGACGGCAGCGGCGTAGTCGTAGGCCTCGGCAAGCGACATTTCCGCCTGCCGGTAGAAGGCTTCCTTGCCAATTGCGAGCGTCACTGGTGGCTTCGATGCCACAGCTCTGGCCAGCTCCAGCGCCGCATCGAGGGCCGTTCCCGCCGGCACCACGCGGTTGACGAGGCCGTGCTCCGCCGCCTCGCGGGCGGAGAGCATCTCGCCCAGCAGCAGCATCTCCATGGCGCGCTTGCGCGGCACGCTGCGCGACAGCGCCACCATGGGCGTGGAGCAGAAGAGGCCGATGTTGACGCCCGGCGTTGCGAACCTGGCCGTCTCCGATGCCACCGCCAGGTCGCAGGTGGCCACCAGCTGGCAGCCGGCAGCGGTGGCCACGCCCTCGACGGTGGCGATCACCGGCTTCGGGCAGTTGAGCAGCGACTGCATGAAGCGGGCGCACGCGCGCATCAGGAGCTCGGTGAAGCTGCGACCGCCGTCGGCGTCGGCGCGGTGCTCCGTCAGCTCCCGCAGGTCGTGTCCGGCGCAGAACGCCGAGCCCTTCCCGACGATGACGACCGCGCGGATGCCGGCATCGGCGGAGGCCGTCTCGATCGCCTCCTGAAGCGCGGCGAGCATGGCCTTGGACAGGCTGTTGCGCGCCTCGGGCCGGGCCAGCGTCAGCACCAGGACACCGGCCTGCGGCCGCTCGATCTCGACCAGCGCCTCGCGGGTGCCGGCCGGGATGCGCGCTTCCGCCGTCCGTTCGACCGGCGTCCGTTCGATGGGCGCCCGCTCGGCGGGCGCCGGCGCTGCGGCTCGCCTCGCCGCCATCCTCGATCCTCCGCTACTGCAGCAACGGCTCAATCTTGTCGTAGTACTTCTTGACCAGCTCGATGTTGCTCGGATGCATGATCGGCTGGACCGTCTTGAGCTGCTCCTTCAGCTCGTCGATCAGCTGCTTGCGCTCGTTCTCGGGGAGCGTCTTGTCGG
>JBIOVC010000316.1:0-12793 GCA_044867545.1 Hyphomicrobiaceae bacterium
GCGGACGCGGCGTTCGTCACGCTGCGCCGTTCGCTGGAGGTCTACTACGGAAATCCCGCGCGCGACGCCGGCATGGATGCGCTCTATGCGCGCCTCCTGCGGCCGGGCGATCTCGCCTTCGACATCGGCGCCCACGTCGGCGACCGCATCGCGTCCTTCCGCAGGCTGGGCGCCCGCGTGGTGGCGCTCGAGCCGCAGCCGGGCCCAGCCGCCGTGCTCGAGCGGCTCTACGGTGATGATCCCGAGGTCACGCTCTTGCGCGAAGCGTGCTCGACCGCCGCAGGCACGCTCACGTTCTACGTCAATACCGAGAACCCGACCGTCTCGACCTCGTCCGAGGCGTTCCTCCGCGCCGCCGAGGGCGCCGGCGGCTGGGAAGGCCAGGTCTGGGACCGGAAGATCGAGGTGCCGGCGACGACGCTCGACGCGCTGACTGCCCGCTTCGGCCGGCCGGCATTCGTCAAGATCGACGTCGAAGGTGCGGAGGATGCGGTGCTCGCCGGCCTTTCCTCGGCCTTGCCTGCGCTCTCCTTCGAGTTCACGACGATCCAGCGCGATGTCGCGCTGCGTTGCCTCGATCGGCTGGCCCGCCTCGGCCCCTACCGGTTCGACGTGGCCCTCGGCGAGAGCCAAGCGCTGACATTCGGCCGCCTCGTCTCGAAGGACGAGATGTCGGCGCACATCGAAGCGCTCCCGCATGATGCCAACTCGGGTGACGTCTATGCGCTCCTTGCGTGACCTCTCAATCGCATTGCTGATGGCAGCGGCGCTGGCCGCGCCACCGCTCCTCGCCGCCTCGCTCGACGGCCTCGCCGTCGAGGTTGTGAACCGCAGCGAGCCCGTGCTGTGCGCCGAGAAGGACAATGTCACGATCGCCATGTCCTCGCCCGCCGTCCGCAGCTTCCGCATCGAGGCCGCGCATCCGGCCTATGTCTCGGCGCTCCGCCGCGACAGCTCGGAGGCCGACTGGACCGCGTGCGATCTTTCGAGCGACCCCTCGTTCAAGCCCACGGCCAAGCCGCGCCGCATCACCATCTATGAGGAGATCGACCTCTGGATCGTCGGTCACACGCTCGAGACATTCTGGCGCCCGTCGACCGCGACCGTCCGCATCGGCGACCGGGTGGAGAAGGACCTCCACCTGATCCAGGTCTGGATGCTGCGTCCGAACGGCGGCGAGGAGGTGCTGGTGCTCTATCCCCAGGACGGGTACTGGCGCGCGCGCCCGTTCACGCCCGAAGGTCTGTCCTCGACCACCTACGGCAGCTCGTTCCTGATCGGCCCGATCGAGGAGGTAGCCGGCCGCCCGATGGTCAAGCTGAGCGAGGTCGCATTCGATCCGAAGACGCGGACATTCACGCTGCGGTTCGAGCGCGGCGGATCGGCCGAGCTTCGGATCGTCAGCGTCGATCGGGCGCTGAGCGCCCTCGACGTGGCATTCGACAAGCCGATAACCGGACGGGCGTTCGCCATGCTGCGTTCCATGTACGTGACCGAGTTCAACAACGACGTGGCCCGCATCGCGGTGCGCGAGAAGGGAGCCAGGGGCTGGCGCGAGGACGACATCATGAGGTTCACCAAGGCGACTGCGACCGACATCTGGACGGGGCGGATTGCGCCCTCCCGGCACAACACCTCCTCGCCCGATATCGTCTTCAATAGCTTCTCGGATTCCGACCGGCCGAAACGCCCTAAGAGCGAGGCGCCGCCCGGTGTCACGACGAGAAAGCCCTAGTGTCCCGATTCCGAAGTTCGCCCCAGCTTGCCCGAAACCGCACCAGCGAACTTCGGAATCACAAGGGACACTGGAATCATAGAGTTGCTAGTGTGATTCAGATCGAGAAGTTCGCTCCCGACCGGGCCGCAAATGGTGGCGAACTTCTCGATCATCACACTAGTAAGCCCGTCGCTCAACCGGCGCGCGAGCAGTCCCGGCTTCGACAATCATCCGCCCGCACGTATCGCTCCGCGTGATTTTCATGATGTGTTGCCGAAGAGACGCGGCGACACGTCCCGTCTTTCACAGGCGCGGCGACATCCCTTTTTGGGGTTCAAATTCATATGCTAACGTGCCGGCAGTTGAGGTCGCTCAACGACGGTTCAAATGGGTCTGGAGGGACGAATGTCGAGGCTAGCGTTTGGCGCAACCATAGTGGCTGCCGGACTGGTGGCATGGTCGTTTTCTACCCCTGTGGCTTACTCGCAGGGCACCGCGATCAATTGCAGCGATTCAAAGGTGGCCGATAAGCTTCCGAAGAACTGCAAGAAGGACCTCGTCACCGCTGACGGATCCGCAAGGCCATTCGGGTGGGGCTCGACGCGGTCGGCCGTCACCAATTGGCAGCGCGAGGTCCAGCGCAAGCATGGCAACGAGTACGTGACGTGGGAGAATGCGGCGTGCGGAACGATCACCCGGTCTGCAGGCGGCATTGGCGTAGTCGGCGGCAGCCTCAAGCGGGACACCGCCGCGGGCTTCCCGTGCACCAAGAAGGAAGTTGTCTCCGAGACGACGGTGCCAGGCAAGTCGCTGACCAATGATCAGATGAAGGAGCTCCAGACGCTTCTGACCAAGGCCGGCTTCAAGAACACGGCCGATGGTCTTTGGGGCAAGGGCACGCTCACCGCGCTTCAGGGCTGGCAGAAGAAGAAGGGCGTTGCGGTGCAGCCCGACGACGTGTTCCCCGACATCAGCGTCCTCGAGGCGGTGCGCAAGGGCTGATCGCCCCCGCGATCCGAGGGAATTTCTTGACGAGGCGCCCATTGCGGCGCCTCGTTTGCTTTGGCTCACCTACCTACCAGGTGAGGCTTGCCATCGCCGCTATTGGCAGCACGCGCTCATTCTCGAAAAGGCGTGCAACGTGCGGAGCCTCGAGCCGGCCATCCGGCATCAGCTCGGCGCTGTGGATGCCCTGTGCGATGAACAGGAAGTCCAGACCGAACCCTGCCGCGCCGGCAAGGTCGGTCGCGAGCGCATCGCCTACGGCGAGCACGCGGCGCGGGTCGACCGGGAACGAGCGCCGCTGCTCGGCCCTGGCGAGCGCCGCCTCGTATGCGGCCGGGTAGGGTTTGCCCGCCCAGTGCACTGGACCGCCCATCTCCTCGTAGAGTTTCGCTACCGCGCCGGCACAGGGAAACAGGACGCCGCCGACGTCGACCACGAGATCAGGGTTGGCACAGATGAAGGGCATCGCGCGTGCGATGGCGCGCGCCAGCGCCGGCCTGTAGTCGTCTGCAGTCTCGTTGCGATCATCGATGAGCCCGGTGCAGACGATGGCCTCCGCCACCTCCGCATCGACGAGCCGGGCGGCCATGCCGTCGAACAGCATCAGGTCCCGGTTGGGTCCGAGATGATGCAGCAGGCGAAATCCCTCCGCGGCAACGTGTGCGCGCACCAGGTCGCCCGAGGAGACGACCCCGTCCCACGCATCCCGCCGCACGGCCTTCTCGTCGAGAAGCCGTTCGACGCCCTCGCGGGGCAGCGGCGCGTTGGAGAGCAGGATGACGGTGCCGCCGCCCGCCCGGAAACGGGCAAGTGCCTCGCCCGCCGCCGCATAGGCATGCCGGCCGTCGTGCACCACGCCCCAGACGTCGCAGACGAGCACGTCGTATCGCTCGAGCAACGCCGCTGCGTGCGCGACGATCGGCAGAGGCGGCCGGCTCATGGCAGACCGGCGCCGTTGCGGAACACGCCGTAGCGGTAGCCCGTGTAGGACACGAACATCGCCACCAGACAGGCAAGCACCAGCGCCACGAACGGTGTCGTGCCGGGCACCGCGATCAGCACGCCGCAGAAGACGAGATAATTGACGGCCTGCGCTGTCCAAACCACCGCCGCGAACTGCAGGAACTCAGGTAGGCTCGGCGGCGCGCTGACCGCGAACGTGATCTTCCGGTGCAGCAGCCACGCGACCACCATCGCGACCGAGATGCTGAAGAGACGGGCGAGGAACGGCGAAAGCTCAGCGAACCGGGTCAGTCCCTCGAGGACCGCGGCGTCGGTCAGGAACGCCAGCGTGCCGGCGACCAGGAAGCCTCCGTAGTGTCCCCACCGTGCCGGCAGCCGCTCCTGAACCCGACTCCATAGTCCTGTCATTGCACTGCCGCCTCCGCGGGCCACTCCGGCATCCGATCCGGCGAGCTTCGTAGCGGATGCCAGATCGCCTTGTCGAGATCGGCCATCCGCATCAGCGCGTCGAGCTCCTGGCCGCGGCGCTGGACCACGGCATCGAGACCGGCGAGCTCCCGATCGGGATGTCCCGGATGGCACATCACCATGTGTGCCGCGCCTGCCCTCGCGAAGAACCTCTCGATCTCGCGCTCGAACGGCAGCGAGGTGTTGAATGTCGAGAAGCCGGCAAAGCTGCGGTTGGTGGGAAAGCCGGCACTTCGCGCACGCTTCCCGAACCCGCTGGCCAGGACTGCAACGGTGAGTGCCTTCCGCACGGCGCCGCCGCGGGCGAGGATCGCGCCGACCCGATCGGCCGGATCTCTGATCAGCGGGCGCCGGCCTGCGCCGAAGCACGCCGAGACCGCTTGCATGAATCCGGTCCGCACGCCGGGCAGCGCATGCACGTGCTGATGACCGTCGATGAAGTCCGGCGGCTGGCCGGTCGCCTGCTCGAAGCTATCGATCTGCCGCGACACCTCTGCCGCGATCTCCGCCGTATCGAGCCGGCCGGTGAGGCCGCGTCCGAGGATGTGCCGCAGGCTCGGGAAGGTGCCCGAAGGGGCAAGACCAGGCATCGGCCCGAGCGGCGCCCCGAGCGTGAGGCTGACGTGGAGGCCGATCGCAATGCGCCCCGCGAGCGGCGAGAGCCGCGGACCCATCCACGGCCAGCCCGCGAGCCCGACGAGTGCGCTGGTGGCCGACAGCCGCCCCGCGGCCGCCAGCTCTTCGATCCCCCGGCACACGCCTTCGCTGATCCCGTAGTCGTCGGCGCAGAGGATGACCGCAGCCTGGCGGTCGTGTGCCGCAAGCGACGCCTGCCTCACCTGCGCTCCTTCGCGGCGCCGGCAGCCGGCACGACCCGCACCTGCGGCGCAGTCGCGCCCTCGGAGAGACCAACCTCCTCGGCAACGATGAACAGCGGCCGGGCCTTCACCTCCTCGTAGACGCGGCCGAGATACTCGCCGATGACGCCGAGCGTGATCAGCTGCACGCCGGCGAAGAACATCACCGAGATGATCAGCGAGGGGTAGCCCGGCACGTCGACGCCGAGCACCAGCGTTTGCACCAGCACGATGAGCGCGTAGGCGAACGCGGTGAGTGAGATGGCGAGCCCCAGCAGCGACCACACGCGCAGCGGCAGCGTCGAGAACGAGGTCAGCCCGTCGAGCGCGAAGTGCGCGAGCCGTCGGTAGCTCCACTTGGAGGTACCCGCCGCCCGGGCGGCCGTCGAGTAGGGCACGGCGATCGAGCGGAACCCGATCCAGGAGAACAGTCCCTTGTTGAAGCGCGAGCTCTCCCCGATGCGGTTCATGGCATCGATCGCACAGCGGTCGAGCAGCCGGAAGTCGCCTGCCCCCTCCGGGATGTCGGTCTTGGCGAGCGCGTTGAAGATCTTGTAGTACGCCCGCGCGAAGAACCGCCTGATCGGGCCCTCCTCGGCGCGGTCCATGCGCTGCCCGTAGACGACCTGGTAGCCCTCCCGCCACCGGTCGATGAACTGCGCGAGCACCTCCGGAGGGTGCTGCAGATCGGCGTCCATCAGGATCGCGGCGTCGCCGCGCGCATACTTGAGGCCCGCCGCCAGCGCGATCTCCTTGCCGAAGTTGCGGCTGAGCGAGATCGCAGTGATCCGCTGGTCCCGCTGGTTGAGCGCCTTCAGCACACGGAGCGTATCGTCGCTGGAGCCGTCATCGACGAACAGCACCTCCCACCGGACCCCGAGACCGCCGAGAACGGGCCTCAGGCGGTCGAGCAGTCCGTTGAGGTTTGCCGCCTCGTTGAGAACCGGGATGACGACGGTGACGAGCTCGCGCCCCATGGATCGGGCCATGTTCGCCTTGACTGGTATCGCCGCTGCGGAACGAGGCAACGCCCCGCGTGCGTCGGCCGCTGTCGAGCCGCCGGAGCCTAACTGATGCTCGCCGGCCGAGCGGTGTGTCCGACACCTTCTTGCAGGAGCTATCCGCCAATAGCAAGCCGCCACGGCCTGCTTGCCGGCCATCCGACGGCAGGCCGCGGCGGGAGGTCGGGAGGTGGTAGAAGTTAACGGCGATCAGGGCGCTATAGGCAACCCGTGATCGTCGACCCGCATTTGACGTAGCTGATCAGGTCCCAGGCGCAGCAGGGCTGCTCCTTCTTGCATACCCAACTCCGCTTTTCCCCGCTCGGGAAGCGGTATTGGCAGAGCTTCTCGTCCTTGCCGACCTTGGGTAATGCGGCCTCGGACTTGGACTTTCCGTCCTGAGCACTGACACCCGAGGGAACCGCAGCAATCGAAAGCGCCAGTATTGCAGCAGCCAGCACGCGGATCATGGTGCACCTCTAACGCACATTGGTCGGTGGAGGCGCGATACTGCCACCATTCGAGATTGGCGGGCTATGACCCAGGAGCCTCATCTGCCACACAAAACGGCGAAATTGCCACCCCGGGGAGCGTTAACTTGCGCTTTTTGTCGGGGCTGATAGGCCGACGATCGATATACTCTTGCCCAAGGGGGGCCAAAAGAACTCTGCAGGAGCCTGCAGTAACCGGAGCTGTCGCAACCAGTGCGCATCCTCGGAATCATCGCCGATACTCACGACAGCGGCCTGGCTCTGCTTCGGGACGGGCTCCCCGAGATCGTGCTCGAGGAGGAGCGGCTCAGCCGCATCAAGCACACGCATCGCTTCCCGCTGGAGTCGCTGCGCTGCGCGTTCGACGAGCGGGGGCTGGACCTCGGCGATGTCGAGGCGATCACCACCCCATGGAACGTCAAGCGCCTGCGCAGCACTATTCTTGCTGCCACGCTCCGCCGGTTTCCCTTGAGCCTGAATCTGCTCCGGCAGAGCTCGCATCCGCCGCAGCGCGACGGCATCATGGTGCTGAACTACCGCCTGAAGCGCAATCTCATCAGGCATTTCCGGCGGATCAACCTGCCGCCGATCATCAATGTCGGCCATCACGATTCCCACGCCGCCGTGTTCTTCGTCTCGCCGTTCGAGGACGCGACCATCCTCGTCATGGATGGCTACGGCGACGATGCCTCGACCAGCGTCTATACCGGCCGCGGCAACCGCATCGAGCGGCACTGGCGCACGAGCTTCTTCAACTCGCTCGGCATGGTCTACGGCTTCGTCACCCACTACCTCGGCTTCCGCGCGTTCTCGGACGAAGGCAAGGTGATGGCGCTCGCCGCCTTCGGCGATGACACCTATGTACAGCGCTTCCGCGATGTGGTGCGGCTCGAGCCGGAGGGCCGCTACGCCGTCAACATGGACTACTTCGACTATGACGCCTACGCGCTGCTCAAGCCCTTCAAGCGCAAGTTCATAGACACCTTCGGGCCCCCGAGAGGCAAAGACGATCCGATCGAGCAGCGCCACCGCGATATCGCGCGCGCACTGCAGGCACGGATCGAGGAGGCGATCCTCCACATTGCCCGCGCCCTCGCCGCAGAGTTTCCCTCGCGCAATCTCGTGATCAGCGGCGGCGTCGCGCTGAACTGCGTCGCCAATGCCCGCGTCGCTGAGGAGACCCCGTTCCGTAGCGTCTGGGTGCCGCCGATGGCGTCCGACTGCGGCGCGCCGCTCGGCTCCGCGCTCTGGCATTACCATCAGACGCTCGGGCACCCGCGCAGCTTCCTCCTCGACCGCGCCAGCTATGGAAAGGAGTACGGCGCCGAGGAGATCGAAGGTGCGCTTCGCGCCGCGGGCCTGCGCTACGAGCGGCTCGCCGAGCGTGACCTCATCCGCCGCACCGCAGGCGACCTTGCGGCGGGACGGATTGTCGGCTGGTTCGACGGCCGCTTCGAGATGGGACCGCGCGCACTGGGCAACCGCTCGATGCTGGCCGATCCGAGGCGCCTTGAGATGCGCGACGTGATCAACGCCCGCATCAAGCGCCGCGAGTCGTTTCGCCCATTCGCGCCGGTGGTGCTCGCCGAGGAGGCCGGCCGCTTCTTCGAGTGCGAGGCGCCCGACCCGTTCATGACCATGGCACGCCGCGTACGCCCCGGCATGGAGCGGCTGATCCCGGCCGCCGTCCACGTTGACGGCACGGCTCGTGTCCAGACCGTGGAGCGTCACGCCAACCCGCGCTACTACGACCTGATCAGCGCCTTCGGCGAGCTGACCGGCGTGCCTGTGCTGATCAACACGAGCTTCAACGAGCAGGAGCCGATGGTCGCCCGGCCCGAGGAGGCGATCGCCTGCTTCCAGCGCACCGAGATGGACGTGCTGGTGCTCGGCGACTTCTACTGTGCGAGCCGGGCGAGCGTGCTGGCCGGCGCCGGCGCGGCCCGTGCCGAGCGCGAGGCCGGCGTTTCCGCTCACGTGCTTGCAGGTGCGGTCAAGTCATGAGCGATGCCGGCCGCGCGCGGCGCGCCCGCGTCCTGGTCGTCTTGTCGGTCGTGGCGGGTCTTGCGCTACTCGTGATCGGCGTCCGCTTCCTCACGGTGCCGCAGGTTGCCGCGCGCTTCTTTGGCATTGGCGGACAGCCGTCATCCTTCGACCTCCACTACGTGATCGCGCTGCGCGACATCTGGCTCGCGTTGCTGCTGATCGTGCTGGCCCTCGTCAGGGACTGGCGGGGCTTGGCGCTCTGGCTGGGACTAGGCGCGCTCGTCTGCTTCGGCGACAGCTGGATCGCCGCCGTCTCGAGCGGCCGCGCCGTCTCCGTCGCGTTCCACATCGCGTCCGGCATCTACTGGGGCGCGCTGGCGGCAGCCTGCTGGAAGGAGGCGGGCCGCCCCGCGGTCTAGGCGTGGTGCTACTTCAGCAGCTCGGCGGTCCGGTCGAGGATCTCCTTCGGCGTCTTCATCGTATCGCGCGTGATGACGTCGAGCTCCTCGCCCGTGGCCGGCTCGATGGTGACGCCGCGCTCCTTCATCTTCTGCAGGAACGCGGGGTCCGCAACCATCTGCTGGAAGGACTTTCGCAGCGCTGCGAGCCGCGCCGCCGGAACATCGGGCGTGGTCACGATCGAGCGGCCGATGTCGGCCGAGCTGGCGATCAGCGTCAGCACCGCCTTGCCCTCCTCGTTCTGACCGAGCTCGGGGAGCGCCGGAACGTGCGGCAGCAGCGGGTGCCGCTTGAGCGAGGCCTGATAAAGGATCGGGATCTTCTTCTCCGTGATCCAGTCCGCGCGCTTGGCCATCATCGCCGCAAGTCCGTTGGCGCCGACCGCCTCGACCTCGCCGCGCTCCACCGCGAGCATCGTCTCGGTCGAGCCCGCGTACCCGGTGATGATCTTGAACTTGGCGCCGCCGTACTTGTTGAGCGCCCTCGGCAGCAGCAGCGCGGGCGAGGCGCCGCCGGTAGCGCCGACGACGATCTCGCGCGCCTTGGCATCGTCATAGCTCTTGAACTTGGAGTCCGGCAGGCCGTGTCCGAAGTCGACATTGGTGGTAAGCCGGCCGACATACGGCATCTTCGTCGCGTCGATCCGCTGGGCGCCCTCCTTCATCGCCGCATCGAGCGGGAAGGTTTGGGCGACGATGCCGAGCACGGTGCCGTCCTTGGGGGCCGCCTCGTAGAGGTACTTGCCGGCCGTATAGCTGCCGCCGCCCGGCATGTTCTGCGGCACGACCGTCGGATTGCCCGGGATGTACTTGCCGAGGAACTCTGCCGCCACCCGCCCGTAGAGGTCGTATCCACCGCCCGGGCCGTAGCCGATGACCAACCGCATCGTCTTGCCCTTGTAGAAGTCCTCGATCTCGTCCGCGGCCCCCGGCCCGGCGGGGCCGAGCAGCAAGAGCAGGTTCGAAAGGAGAAAAACGGCGAGCGGACGGATCGACATTGCGTGCCTCCCACGGCGGTGGTGATGGTTGCCCTGCCCGCCGCCGGGTTAGGTGTCCCGGTCTTCGTGCTCGGTGCGGCAGGTCGCGCCGGAAACATGCGGCAAGCCTCGGCTGGGCGCAAGGCGCGAGCCAGAGCGGGCCGAATATGTGTGTCTCGGCGGCGCTCCTTGGCCCGGGCCGGCCGCGACAAATTTATGGGGGAGTGACGGATTGCTGCAGCGCGTTGACGCCACCATATCTTCCGGCTACAACGACCGCGCTTTCATGACGCACCCCAGGCCGATTTCGGAACCGGCGGCGACAGCTTTCCGGGTCCGGGTTCGGCCCTTTAGTGGTGTTCGGCGTCAGACGGGGTGCCCGGCAGAGCGGCGGCGGGCCCCCAAGAGCCAGCGACCGCGCGACTGTCTGTCGAGGAGAGACCATTGGCCCGTATTGCAGGCGTCAATATACCCACCCAGAAACGGGTGGTCATCGCATTGCGCTACATTCACGGCATCGGCCCGGCCTTCGCAAAGCAGATCTGCGCGAAAGTCGGCATCCCTCCCGAGCGACGGGTCAACCAGCTGACCGACGCCGAGGTGCTGCAGATCCGCGAGGCGATCGACCGCGACTACGTGGTCGAGGGCGATCTCCGCCGCGAGGTCGCGATGAATATCAAGCGACTGATGGACCTCGGCTGCTATCGCGGCCTGCGCCACCGCAAGACGCTGCCCGTCCGCGGCCAGCGCACGCGCACCAATGCCCGCACGCGCAAGGGCAAGGCGACCCCGATCGCCGGCAAGAAGAAGGTGACGAAGTAGTCGTCACTGGCGGTTCCGGGCATTTCAGCATCCCCGCGGGAGCAAACGATCGATGGCAAAAGCAGCACAGCAGCAGCCGCAGCAGGCACGCACCAAGGTGCGCCGCCGCGAGAAGAAGAACATCACGTCGGGCGTGGCCCACGTCAACGCGAGCTTCAACAACACGATGATCACCATAACCGACGCACAGGGCAACACCATTGCCTGGTCGTCCTCGGGCACGATGGGCTTCAAGGGCTCGCGCAAGTCCACGCCTTACGCCGCTCAGGTCGCCGCCGAGGACGCGGGCAAGAAGGCAATGGAGCATGGCATGAAGATCATCGAGGTCGAGGTGTGCGGTCCGGGCTCCGGCCGGGAATCTGCGCTCCGCGCCCTCCAGGCGGTCGGTTTCCAGATCACGTCGATCCGTGACGTGACGCCGATCCCGCACAACGGCTGTCGCCCGAGAAAGCGCCGCCGCGTCTGAGCGAGGGCTGCCGCACGGCCGGCAGCGCACCGATTCTGTAACTTTCTTGAGACCGGCCGCGGACGCTCACGTTCGCGACCCCATCCGATGAGGTCTTCCATGGCAAACGTCTTGCAGAAGAACTGGCAGGACTTGATCAGGCCCACCAAGCTTCAGATCCAGCCCGGCCGCGACAAGGATCGCAACGCTACGCTGGTGGCGGAGCCGCTCGAGCGCGGCTTCGGCATGACGCTCGGCAATGCGCTCCGCCGCGTGCTGCTCTCCTCTCTGCAGGGCGCCGCGATCAAGACCGTGCAGATCGACGGCGTGCTGCACGAGTTCTCCTCGATCCCGGGCGTCCGCGAGGACGTCACCAACATCGTCCTCAACATCAAGGAGATCTCGCTGCGGCTGCATTCGGAAGGGCCCAAGCGCATGGTCCTGAAGAAGGAGACCCGCGGTCCCGCCAAGGCCGGCGATATCGAGGCCGGGCCTGACGTCGAGATCCTCAATCCCGAGCACGTCATCTGCCACCTCGACCAGGGCGCCTCCATCCGCATGGAGTTCATGGCCGACATGGGCAAGGGCTATGTGCCGGCCGAGCGCAACCGCCCCGACGATGCGCCGATCGGGCTGATCCCGGTCGACAGCCTCTACAGCCCCGTGAAGAAGGTGTCCTACCGGGTCGAGAACACCCGCGAAGGCCAGATCCTCGACTACGACAAGCTGACCATGACGGTGGAGACCGACGGCTCGTTGCGCGCCGAGGACGCGGTGGCACTCGCCGCCCGCATCCTGCAGGACCAGCTTTCGGTCTTCATCAACTTCGAGGAGCCGAAGAAGGCGGTCGAGGAGATGCGCCATCCGGAGCTCTCCTTCAATGCCGCGCTCTTGAAGAAGGTCGACGAGCTCGAGCTCTCGGTCCGCTCGGCCAACTGCCTGAAGAACGACAACATCGTCTACATCGGCGACCTCATCCAGAAGACGGAAGCCGAGATGCTGCGGACCCCGAATTTCGGCCGCAAGTCGCTGAACGAGATCAAGGAGGTGCTTGCCTCCATGGGGCTTCATCTCGGCATGGAAGTGCCGGATTGGCCGCCGGAAAATATCGAAGAGCTCGCCAAGCGCTTCGAGGATCATTACTAAGAGCAGCCGGAAGGCAGAAGTCAGGGGTTATTCGACATGCGTCACCGCAACAGTGGCCGGAAGCTCAATCGCACCGCGAGCCATCGCTCGGCGTTGTTCTCGAGCCTCGCTTGCGCCCTGATCAAGCACGAGCAGATCGTGACCACTCTGCCCAAGGCGAAGGATCTTCGCCGCGTGGCCGACCGGCTGATCACGCTCGCCAAGAAGGGCGATCTGCATGCGCGGCGCCTTGCTATGTCGCGCATCCAGGACGAGGCGATGGTGTCGAAGCTGTTCGGCACGCTCGGTCCCCGTTACGCGGACCGTCCCGGCGGCTATACGCGGGTGATGAAGGCAGGCTTCCGCTATGGAGACTCGGCACCCATGGCGGTGATCGAGCTGGTCGACCGCGACGAGGGCGCGCGCGGCCTCGATTCAGGTCCGGTGCAGACGGCTGGCGACGAGGCCGGTCAGGCCG
>JBIOVC010000317.1:0-2466 GCA_044867545.1 Hyphomicrobiaceae bacterium
GCGTCGCGGCGGCCGGCCGCCTGGCCGACCCTCACCGTCGCCGCCAGCGAGATGCCGAACGGCACCATGAACATGATCGATGCGGTCTGCAGCGCGATCTGGTGTGCGGCAAGCTCTGTCGTGCCGATGCTGCCCATCAGCAGCGCCGCCGCGGCGAACACGCCGTACTCGAGCAGGAACGTGCCCGAGATCGGTGCGCCGATAACGAGCAGCTTACCCATCAGCGGCCAGTCCATCCGCCAGAAGCGGCCGAGCGGCTGGTACTTCTTGAAGGGGCGCTGCGCATAGGCAATCCAGATCGCAGCGCCGCACATGCCGGTATTGACGAAGGTCGTTGCGATCCCGGCGCCGAGCAGGTCGAGCCGCGGCAGGCCGAACGTGCCGTAGATCAGCGCATACGCGAGCAGGCCGTTGACCGGGACCGCGGCGAGCGTGATCCACAGCGCCGGTTCCGGCCGGTTCACGGCGCTCATGAAATTGCGCAGCGCGACGAACGCCCAGCCCGGGATCAGGCACCAGGCAAGCCCCGTGAGATAGCGCGCGGCAAGCGCGGCTGCGTCGGGTGCTTGCCCAAGCGCGATCAGCAACCCCTCTCCCCAGAGCTGCACGAGGCTGAGCGGCAGCCCGAGCAGGATCGACGCCCACAATCCAACCCGAAGCGATCTCCGCACCATCCTCGGCTGCCGTGCGCCGAAAGCCTGTGCGGCGAGCGGGGCAACTGCAGATACGAGCCCCATGCCGATCACGAACGCGGCGAACAGTACGGTCTGCGCCAGCGCGGTCGCCGCCACCACCTTGTCGCCGAGCCGTCCGAGCAGGGCGAGATCGGTCGTCATCATCGCGACCTGCCCGAGCTGGGTCAGAGCCATCGGCGCCGCCAGCCGGCTGGTCTCGATGAGCTCCGCGCGCCAAAGCGCGGACCCCGCCGGAGCCGGAGCGCCGGCGTTGGTGATGGTCTCGGTTGACGTCATGCGCGCAACATAGTGGGACCTGCACAGAAAACCAGCAGGACTGGCATCGCAGAATGGCGATGAGTTTTGACGGATCGAGAGAAAGCCGGAAGCCTCAGCTCCGGTAGTCGGCGTTGATGCTCACATAGTCGTGAGTGAGATCGCAGGTCCATACCGTTGCGGCACCGGGTCCGATGCCGACATCGACACGGATCGTGATCTCGCGGCCTTTCATGTAGGCAGCGACCGTCTTCTCGACGTAGTCGGGCGCCCGCTCGCCCTCCCGCGCGACGAGGTGCGGCCCGAACCAGATCGCAAGCTTGTCGCGGTCGGCTTCCTCCCCCGACTTGCCCACGGCCATCACCACGCGGCCCCAGTTCGGGTCCTCGCCGGCGATCGCCGTCTTCAGGATCGGCGAGTTGGCGATCGTGTGCGCGATCCGCCGCGCCGCCCGGTCGTCCTCGGCGCCCTCGACCTCCACGGTGACGAACTTGGAGAGGCCTTCCCCGTCCTTCACCACTGAAAGGGCCAACGCGTGCATGACAGAGTGCAGCGCCTTGGTGAAGTCCACGAAGGCTTCCGACATGTCCTCGATCGGCCGCGCTCCGCGCTTCGCGGCCTCGCCCGTCGCGAATACGAGCACGGTATCGCTGGTCGAGGTATCGCCGTCGATGGTGATGCAGTTGAACGTCCGGTCGGCGCACTCCGCTACCGTCCGCTCCAGCAGCGGCTGGGCGATTGCCGCGTCCGTGAAGATGAAGCAGAGCATGGTCGCCATGTCCGGCGCGATCATGCCTGCGCCCTTGCAGAAGCCCGCGATCACCGCCTTGCCGCCGTCGAGCGCGACCTCGCTGACGGCGAGCTTCGGATAGGTATCGGTGGTCATGATCGACCGCGCTGCCGCCTCCCACCCGTCCGGCGTCGCGGACTTCGCCATCTCCCCGAGCAGATGCGCGAACTTGGCGGCGTCCATCGGCTCGCCGATCACGCCGGTCGACGCAACGTAGATCTCGCCGGGTGCCGACCCGACTGCCCGCGCTGCCGCCTCGACCGTGATACGGACCGCCTCGTGCCCCTTCTTGCCGGTGAAGGCGTTGGCATTGCCGGAGTTGACGACGAGGCCGCGCGCGCAGCCGTGCTTGAGCTGCTCGCGGCACCAGAGCACGGGGGCGGAGCAGGTCTTGGAGCGGGTCGTGACGCCTGCGACCGAGGTCCCCTCGGCAAATACCGCCAGCAGCAGGTCGGTACGGTTGGCATAGCGGATGCCGGCCTCGGCCACGGCGAAGCGCACGCCTGCAACCGCCGGCACTTTGGGAAGCGCCGCCGGCGCGAATGGCGATATCTTCGGTGTCTTGGCCATGCTTCACCCGCGCGGAGGCGAGCCTCGGGCGCCACGAAACAGGATCGGCCCGGCCAAATCAAGCGGCATGAGCCGGCCGGTTCAACAGCCGGAGGCTATGCGGGACGCGGCGATCCGAGTCGTGCGCTATTTGTTCGGCGTTGGCGCGGTCATCTG
>JBIOVC010000318.1:0-2439 GCA_044867545.1 Hyphomicrobiaceae bacterium
GCCGGCGTACAGCTCGCAGCAGGACACAAGACGCCGCCGGCGCGGACGCCGAAAGGCGACCCCGTTGGGGGCGGGCAACCGCCCCGTCGAATGGTTGCGGAGTAGGCGTCCGCGTCCCCGTCGCACCTCGCCGGCCACGCGCCGGCGGGGCTGGCGGCGTTGGCGCTGGCGGAGACGATGGCCTGGGCTCACCCCCGCGCGCTGCGGTCGAGCCGGCAGCAACCGGCTTCTGCAAACCGAGACGGGGCCGGTGGATTTCGTTCTTGCAGGTGCTAAGATTGCGGCGATGGCGCCAACGCCGAACGTCTGCCGAGCAGGGAGGCACTTCGCACCGAGGTTGTGATGAGGGTTCTAATCGTCGAGGACGAGGCCGCAGTCGCCAACAACATCAGGGCCTCGCTCGAGCGCAGCGGCTTCAGGGTCGATCTCGCAGACAACGGCGAGGACGCATGGATTCTCGGCGACACCGAGGACTTTGCCGCCGTAATCCTCGACCTTGGTCTTCCCCGGATGGACGGCCTCAGCATCCTCAAACGCTGGCGGGCGGTCGGACGGCGCGTGCCCGTGATCATTCTGACGGCACGCGAGACCTGGATGGAGCGCGTGGAAGGCATCGATGCCGGCGCCGACGACTACCTGACGAAGCCTTTCCAAATGGAGGAATTGCTGGCGCGCCTGCATGCCGTGCTTCGGCGCTCGGCCGGGCAGGCTATGAACACCGTGACGATCGGCAACCTGGTCGTCGATCAGAGGCGCAAGTCGGTCACGGCGGACGGCGTGCCCGTCGAGCTGACGCCACTCGAGTTCACGCTCCTGCGCTGCTTCCTGCTGCGGCCGGGCGATGTCATCAGCGCATCCGAGCTCCTCGATCAGGTCTACGGGCACGACAACGAGAAGGACACCAACGTTCTCGAAGCCCTGCTCGGACGGCTGCGGCGCAAGATCGGCTCCGACGCGATCGCGACCCGTCGCGGGCAGGGATACTTTCTCAGGGTGGACGGTTGATCTCCAACTCGTTGCGCTTCCGGTTGCTCGGAGCCGCAGTCGCCATCATCGTTCTCGCGGTCCAGCTCGCCGGGCTGGTGGTGCTCATCCTGTTCGAGAGGAACGTCGTATCGCTCGTGCACAACGAGCTCGACACCGCGCTCGACCAGCTCGCCGCGTCCTTGTCTCTGCAGGAGGACGGAACGCCGTCGCTCACCCGCGCGTTGCCGGACGTACGGTTCCGCCAGCGCTTTGCCGGGCGATATTGGCAGCTGTCCGCCGACGATCGGCCCGTCTTGCGTTCTGCCTCGCTAGGCGACGGCGCTCTTCACGTCACCGCGCGCACCGACACCGACGCCTGGAAGCAGTCTGTTGCCGGGCCGGACAAGCAGACGCTCTACGCCTCGATCCGGCGCATCGCTCCGGGCCCGGCGGCGCACTGGGCGGCGGGCAAGGCCTACCTGCTGGTCGTCGCCATGGATGCGGCCGAGATCCGAACCCTCGATGCCCTCAATTCGCAGCTTCTCACCAACATCTTCTTTGCCCTCGGGCTGCTGGCCCTGATCCTCATCGCAGCCGCGTGGGCGCAGGTGTCGATCGGGCTGCACCCGCTCGAGCTCCTGCGGACGGGGGTTGAGAACATTCGCGTCGGCAAGGCGCGCCGGCTGTCCGACGACGTTCCAATCGAGGTGCAGCCGCTGGTGACAGAGGCCAACCGGCTGCTCGAAGCACAAGAGAAGGCGATCGAGGAGGCCCGCGCACGGGCCGGCGATCTGGCCCACGGCCTCAAGACGCCGTTGACCGCACTCGCCTCGGTTGCCGACGAGCTGCGCCGGCGGCAGGAGCCCGATCTCGCCGCCGAGATGGCGCAGCAGCTCAAGGGGCTCAACGCGCATGTCACGAGGGAGCTGACACGCACGCGCAGCGCCGCCAACTCGGCAGTGCAGCAAAAGACGCTCGTAAAGCCGCTCTCTGCACGTCTCCTCAAGACGATGGAGAGGCTTCCCCGCGGCGACCAGCTCTGCTGGAGACTTCTCTGCGCGTCCGACTTCGCGGCGCCGGTCGAAGAGGTGGATCTGGCGGAGATGCTCGGCAACCTCCTCGACAACGCGCGCAAGTGGGCCCGGTCGGAGGTGTCCGTTACCGCCTGGTCGGCCGCCGGTGACATACGGCTTGCCGTCGACGACGACGGGCCCGGCGTGCTCGAGGCCGATCGAGCCGTGGTGATGCGCAGAGGCGCCCGACTCGACGAGACTGTGCCGGGCTCTGGACTGGGCCTCAGCATCACGCGGGCAATCGCAGAGGCGTACGGCGGGACGATGGCCCTCGAAACGTCGCCAGGCGGCGGCCTTCGTGTGCTGTTGAGCTTTCCCCGGCAAGCGGGCGGGCCATCGCCGCGCCACCTTCCTGGCCGATCGCATCCGGCATGAGAGCACGAGCAGCAGGATGCTCAGC
>JBIOVC010000319.1:0-2648 GCA_044867545.1 Hyphomicrobiaceae bacterium
CAGATACGCGCGGTCTGATCGTCCGATGCCGTGACGATCCGGCTCCCGTCGGGGCTGAACGCGGCGCTGCGGACCGATTTGGTGTGCCCCTCGAGCTTTTGGATCTCCCGCCCGCTTGTCACGTCCCAGATGCGCGCCGTTTGATCGTCCGATGCCGTGACGATGCGATTGCCATCGGGACTGAAGCCGGCTTGGTTGAGCTGCTTTACATGGCCGCCGAACGGCTCGCCGATCGCGCGCCCGGTTCGGGCGTCCCACATGCGCGCGGTCTGATCCTCCGACGCCGTGACGATGCGGCGGCCGTCCGGACTGAACGCCGCGCTTCGGATTCGGCCGTCGTGTCCCCTGAGCGGGGAGAACCTCTGCTCGTCGAGCAGTGTGCCGAGCACGCCGGCGACATGGAAGGCCGAGCGGCTCGCGCCGCCCGCTGCCGCTATGATGACCGGCGCCGGGCACGCCTTCTCCGACGGCGGCTCTGCGCCGCGCTCGCAGCCGTTGGCCGCCTCCCACTGCTTGACCACGGCATCGAGCGCCGGCCGTGGGTTCGGGCTCTTGACTTGGCGAACGAGATCGATGTCCTCCCAGATCGTCCCCGAGACGATGCCCCACAGCGCAACCAGGCCGACCACTGCCGGCACCAGGGGAGCCTGCCAGCGTGCCGACCAGTAGGTGATGTAGGTCACCGCCGCGACCGGCAGACCGAGCAGGATCGGCAGCAGCAGAGCACGGTGGAAATAGCCGGTGACGATCAGCGGGTGGATGATGATGCAGGCGAGGATCATCACCAGCGACACCGCGAGCGACACATAGAAGATCGGCCGCACCAGCGCGACTGTCACCGCGTCCTTGGTGGCCGGACCTTCATTGCCGGCGAGCCCTAGCAGCATCCGCCCGAGGCGCGTCGCCTGCTCGTCCGGGTGCGGCCTGAGCCCCAACCAGGCGAGGATGCCGACGATCGCCGTTGCCGCGGGCAGCAGGAAGAGATGTGCGAGGCCGAAGGCTGCGTCGAGCTCGATCAGGATGAATCCGATCAGCGCACCCCACACCAGCAGGGCCACCGGCAGCGCGAACAGTGTTCCGAGCCACCACAGCAACCGGTCCCAGCCGATCCAGGCCAGCAGCACGACGAGCGCCAGCACGCTGAACGCTGTTCCGAGGCCGATGAGCGCGACGTCGTCCGTCCCGAGGATCATGCTCGTCCCGAGTCCGGCCAGCAATGCGGTGACGGGTGCGACCATCAGGAATGCCGTCGTCGCGACGATCAGCTTCCGCGCGAATCGCGTGATTCGGAAGGTGTCGGACTTCGATGGGCGTGCGAAGAAGAACCAGAACGCGACCAGCATACCGAGCGCATAGACCACAAGCGGCACGTACTCGCGCTTGAGCCCTTGTGAGGCGTACTCGCCGAGTGTCATCGCGAATTCTCTTGCATCGCTCCAGATCGTGCAGACGACGATCACGGGACCGAGCTGGGAGACTTCCCCGCAGCGCTCGAACCTTTCGCGCAGCCGCTGCTCGGAGCCGCCGAGCACCTCGGCCCGCGAGGGATCGTTGATGGTCGGCGAGTTGTGCAGCGCCATCAGCTGGCCTGCCAGCACCGCGGCGAGGCAGACCATGACGAGAGCCGGCGGCACGTAGCACCTGACCCAGCGGGCAATCGTGAATTGTCTCGGCAGCGTCGGCGTGCCCGATCCCTCCTCGAAGCTTGCCAGGATCCATCGCGCCGAGATGAAGACCGGCAGCGCCCAGAACAGGATGACGATCCCGTAGAACGACCCCCAGAAAATGAGGTCCGAGTACGCGTCGCCCTTGCCTTCGAGGAACAGGTCCTGCGCAGGAGGCGCGTTGAGAAACAGGACGAAGCCGATCACCGCGCTGGCGACGCTCACCCACGCGACCTTCAGTCCGTCGATCAGACACCGGACCCGGTACCATCCTGCTGCGAGCGGTCCGGGCGTCGAGGTCGGTGTTTCGTTGGACGTAGACGCGGCGGAGACATCGTGCATGCCAACCCCCCAACACAACCTCGCCCCGCTTCGGCCGGGCAGAGCGGCGTCGCGCTCGCCGACAGGATGCAGAGCGGCGTCGCGCTCGCCGGCAGGATAATGTCAGTACGGGACAGTCGTGTGAAGCTTCCGCCCTGAGGCGCTGAAGCCACACCGGGCCACCTCTCAGTGAGCGGCGAGGTCGGCTCTGATCAGCGACCTGAGCTCCGGCGTCACTTCCGGTCGCACGCCGAACCACAACTCGAACCCGCGCACGGCCTGGTGCAGCAGCATCCCGAGGCCGCCGACCGCGCAAAGGTTGCGCCGGCGGGCGGCGGCGAGGAGCGCGGTTTCGAGCGGCGCGTAGACGTTGTCGACCACCAGGGCGTTGGCCGGGAGCGGAGAGAGGTCGATGTCCAGTTGCGGCTGTCCGACCATCCCAAGTGACGTTGTGTTGATCAGCAGGCCGGCGTCGGTGAGCAGCCGGCCGACGTCGCTCCAGTCGGCCGGCACGATCGCCTGTCCGAACCGTTGCCGCAGCGCTTCCGCCCGCTCCCGCGTGCGATTGACGACGTGGATGCGACGGGTCCCGCGCTCGATCAGGCCGTAAAGGACGGCCCGGGCGGAGCCGCCCGCGCCCAGCACCACCGCTTCGCCCTTGTT
>JBIOVC010000320.1:0-9330 GCA_044867545.1 Hyphomicrobiaceae bacterium
CGCACCCGCGATCGGCCAGCCACCGCGCCTCCTCGGCGGTGGTCGCCGAAGAGATGACGATCGATCCAGCCGCTTTCACGCGATCCAGCAGCTCTTTTCTCGGCAGCCCGAAATGGAAGCTGACGACGCTCGGCCTGAACTCCTCCACCAAAGCGCACATCGCATCGTCGAAGGGTGTTCGAACGGCTGTCTTGAACGGCGCCGCGGGGTCGAGCCCGAGCTCCTTGTAGTAGCCGCTGAGCCTCCCCTTCCACGCCCGCGCACGCTCGGCGTCAGGCGCTGGCTGCTCGTGGCAGAAGAAGCCGAGGCCGTACGGCTTGGAGGTCCGCTGCCGGATCACCTGCACGTCGCGGCGCACCTGTTCCGCTGTCAGCATGGCGCACGGCAGCATGCCGAGGCCGCCCGCCTCGGAGACGGCGATTGCCAGCTCGGCATTCCCCGGTCCGGCCATCGGCGCGAGCACGATCGGATGCTCCAAGCCGACGAGGTCGATGATCCTGCGGTCAGGCCACATGATTGCAGCTCCTGCTCTGGGATGCCCGCACCCTCGCCGCGTCTTCGAGCGTCAAGTCTCCTCCAGACTAGCTGCGGAATTGAGCGCGATCGACCGAGATATTCTCAGACGGACACTGGCTGGGCCCAGGTACGGGAGTCAGGCCTTACCCTTGTCCCGCATCGCCAGCGTCCTGAGCCGCAGTGCGTTCAAACGGATGAAGCCCTCCGCGTCCTTCTGGTCGTAGGCGCCCTTGTCGTCCTCGAAGGTGACGAGCGTCGAGGAGTAGAGCGACTTGCCGCTCTCACGCCCGCTCACCATCACGTTGCCCTTGTAGAGCTTGAGGCTGACCTCGCCCTCGACGTGCTCCTGGCTCTTGTCGATCAGCGCCTGCAGCATCTCTCGCTCGGGTGAGAACCAGAACCCATTGTAGATCAGCTCCGCATACCGCGGCATCAGCTCGTCCTTGAGATGACCGGCGCTGCGGTCGAGCGTGATCGACTCGATCGCGCGATGCGCGGTGAGCAGGATCGTGCCGCCCGGCGTCTCGTAGACGCCGCGCGACTTCATGCCGACGAACCGGTTCTCGACGAGATCGATCCGGCCGATGCCGTTGTCGCGGCCGAGCGCATTGAGCCTCGTCAGCAGCGCCGCCGGCGACAGCGCCTTGCCGTCGATCGAGACCGCATCGCCGCGCTTGAAGCCTATTCTGACGGTGGTCGGCTTGTCCGGCGCATCCATCGGCGAGATCGTCCGCTGGTAGACGATCGAGGGCGCCTCCTTCGCGGGATCCTCCAGTACTTTGCCTTCCGATGAGGAGTGCAGCAGGTTGGCGTCGACCGAGAACGGCGCCTCGCCTTCCTTGTCCTTTGCGATGGGAATCTGATGTGCTCGCGCGAACTCCAGCAGCTCCTCGCGGCCCTTGAATGCCCACTCCCGCCACGGCGCGATGATCCGGATCGAGGGCTCGAGCGCATAGTAGGAGAGCTCGAACCTCACCTGATCGTTGCCCTTGCCGGTGGCGCCATGGCAGACGGCATCCGCACCGGTTTTCCGTGCGATCTCGATCTGCTTCTTGGCGATCAGCGGCCGTGCGATCGACGTGCCGAGCAGATAGACGCCTTCATAGAGCGCGTTCGCCCGGAACATCGGGAACACGTAGTCGCGGACGAACTCCTCGCGCAGGTCCTCGATGAAGATGTTGGAAGGGTTGATGCCGAGCATCAGCGCCTTCTTGCGGGCGGGCTCCAGCTCCTCGCCCTGCCCGAGGTCCGCCGTGAACGTCACGACCTCCGCCTCGTAGGTCTCCTGCAGCCATTTCAGAATGATGGAGGTGTCGAGGCCGCCCGAGTAGGCGAGCACGACCTTGCCGACTTTGCTCTTGGCGGCTTTGCGGGGCATGGAGTGTGTCTTTTGAAGAGCCGGGAAAAACCGCGGGCACTATAGGCGAGACGGCAAGGGGAGCAAGCGGAGGTGCAACCGAAACCTCACACGTGTCGAACTAAGTCGATTGCCGGCCTCGCAAACACGCCCCCGCGCTATTGACGGCCAATGGCGGCCCCTCCATCCTGATGCATTCCTGGGCAATGAGCACCAGTGTGTCTGGAGTTGTCACGGACGTGATCTGGTCACCTCGGGTCCTTGCCTCAGCGGCTGCGGTGGCGATCGTCCTCGCGGCCTTTGGCGCGTCGGCCCAACAGCCGGCGCCCCAGGGTCCGATCATTTTCGGCAAGCCTGTCAAGATCGCTGCCTGCCAGGGGCTCCCGATGCCGCAATGCGTCGCCAACCCGGGCTGCGAGTTCGTGCCCGAAAGCCGGCGCAAGGATGGCAAGCCGATACCGGCCTTTTGCCGCGCCAAGCCGGTGCAGCGGTAACAGCCGAACGGTGATCTCAGTGAAGTAGGGTCCGGGTCGTTTGTGGCCGGCGGTGCGCCGGCACGTCGATGGCGCAGGGCCCAGCCGCTCGAACAGGCGTTTCCACCCTGATCTGTGCGGTGGCGTGACCCCCATCGGACCGATACGCCGAGAACACGGTCGTAGGCGCGACTGACTGGGACGGCTGTTCGAGATCGCGTCCGGAGGCGTGCGCGTCCGCCCGAGGATTGGCTGAGGGCGGCGCCGCCCACGCGCGAAGTGTTGCCAGCCCTACCGCGGCGAATGCCGTATGCCACGAGAAAAACAGCTCGCTCCGCCGCGCTCCATTCGCCGCCGCGGACAGCGGTGCGGGGCAGCCCATCACCCCCGACCAGAGCCGGAGGGTCGATTCCGCCAGCGCCGCCGTAAAGCCGGCGGTCGCCAGCATGCTGTCGAGCGCCGCCCGGTTCCAGGCTCTAGTCAGACTGAGCGAAGCACCGAAGCCGTTCATGGGTGACCTCCGGGCAAGGCGAGCAGGTACCTATCCAAGGATGAGACTAGTCGCTTTGCGGCAACGCAACAAGAAATATTGCAGTGCACTAGATTAACGTGCCGAGCGGCGCGGCTGCATCAGGCGCTTCGCTGATCGGCATCGACCGGTTGATCGGTCCCGCGTCGCCGGCCAGCCTCGACGATGGCCGCGATCTCATGCGGGTTCCCCGCATAGCGCCCCGCGCAGAGCCAGTAGGCGATGCCGCCCATGAGCCCCGAAGTCAGGTATGCAGCCAGCGCATAGTTGTTCACGATCGTCGGCTGGCCGGCACTCTCGCTCGAGTACTGCGCGATGAATCCGACAACCGAGATCGCGATCCCCGACATCGCGTAGAACACCAGGCTGCGCACGCCCTGCCACTCACCGATGATCGCGACCACCACCGCGAAGGCGACGGCGAAGCGCGCGAGCTGCGTTGTTGTCCTGAGCAGCAGGATGGCCAGCGCGGCAAGCTCGTCCGCTCGGTCGGTCAGCAGCGCCGAGGGAGTGAGCGCGAACACGATCTGTACGAGTGCCGCGACAAGGGCGGCGAGCGCGAAGCCCAATATGACGCGGAACAGGGACACGACCATCATCGCTGCATCTCGCTCATCGTGAAGTTCAAGCGCGGCGGCCGGCAATAAGCCAATACACGAATCCGCCGGCGAAACCAGCGGTCGCGAACACCTGCAGCGCAACGGCGGACAGCAAACCGGCCGGCTCGCTCTGTCCCATGCGAAGAACCAGCGGCATCACCGCGAGCGCTACGCCGGCACCGATGACGTAGTAGAGCGCCGACCTGATGCGCGCGACCTCGCCGACAATGACGAGCAGCAGCGCCGGCAGAACGGTAAGGCCGGAGGTCAGCACAAACGCCTCGCTCGCGAGCGTGAAGAGGGCGGCGATCGCGTCCTCCTCCGACCGCGATTGATGCAGCGCGCGTACGATCTGCTCCTGGCCGAGCGTGACGAGCACACCGATGCTGATCATGGCCGAGATCAGGAACGCGATCGGCACCCAGATCACGCGGCCGAGCGTGGAGAGAAACATCGCTTCACGCCCTCCCCGCTGCCGCAGCGCGTTCGCGCCCGGTGAGCCGCTGGCTTTCCGAGCGCAACTGTCCGCATGCGGCGAGAATGTCGCGGCCGCGCGGGGTGCGGACCGGGCTCGCGTATCCGGCACGATTGACGACCTCGGCAAAGCGCTCGATCGTGCCCCAGTCGGAGCACTCGTAGGCGGTTCCGGGCCATGGATTGAACGGGATCAGGTTGATCTTGGCGGGGACACCCTTGAGCAGGCCCACCAGCGCCTTGGCATCCGCGAGGCTGTCGTTGACACCCTTCAGCATCACGTACTCGAAGGTGATGCGGCGAGCATTGGAAAGGCCCGGATAGGTCCGGCAGGCCGCCATCAGCTCCGCGATCGGATACTTCTTGTTGATCGGCACCAGGCCGTCGCGCAGCTCGTCCCGCGTCGCGTGCAGCGAGATCGCCAGCATCGTGCCGGCCTCCTCGCCCCAGCGCGGAATCTCCGGCACCACGCCCGAGGTCGACAGTGTGATCCGCCGCCTCGACACCGACAGACCGTCTCCGTCGGCGGCGATCTCCATCGCCGTCTTGACGTTGTCGAAGTTGAACAGCGGCTCGCCCATGCCCATCAGCACGATGTTGGTAATCCGGCGCTCTGTCGCCGGCAGCAGGCGACCATCGCCCGGCGTGCTTGCCCCAGGCCAGTCGCCGATCCGGTCGCGGGCGAGCAGGATCTGGCCGACGACCTCCTGCGAGGTGAGGTTTCGCACCAGCCGCTGCGTGCCGGTGTGGCAGAAGCTGCAGGTGAGCGTGCAGCCGACCTGGCTCGAGATGCACAGCGTCCCCCGGTCTGGCTCGGGTATGTAGACGCACTCGATTTCGGGTGCGCGCCGGTCGGTCGGCTGCGGCTCGAGCCTCAGCAGCCATTTTCGGGTCCCGTCGGTCGAGATCTGCTCGCTGACGATCGCCGGCCGGGCGAGGGTGCAGGACTGTTCGAGCCGTGCCCGCAGGTCCTTGGAAACGTCGGTCATCGCGGCAAACGACGTCACCCCGCGCACGTAGATCCAGCTCCAGAGCTGGCTGACGCGCATCGGCACCTGCGCCGCCGGCACGCCGACCTCTGCAAGCCGTGCCGCGATCTCAGCACGGCTCATGCCCGCCAGCGAGTGCGCCGAGGCGCCACTCGCCGATTGCAGGTTCACCGGAGCGTTATCGATCACGACTGTCATTCGTACCGCTCTAGTCCCGAATCCGGGCGGGCGGAAGGGCCGCTTGCACCGAGCCCTGACGCAGAAAGGGCGCCCCGTGGGCGCCCGTTCCGCTGATATCCATCCTGACCGTCAGTTCTGATTGACCTTGGGCACCGCCGGCGGTGGGCTCTTGTCGGCCACGCTGATGAGGTGGTCGAACGCGAACTGGAGCTGGGTGTCCTTCTCTGCCTCGCGCGGAACATAGGCCGAGGAGCCCGATGCCTCCTTGCCGTCCTTGGATTCGGTCTTGAGGTGGCCCCTCAGGTTGGCCTCCCCGCGGGGGCCGGGCTGCGCCTTGCCTCTCATTTCCTCGGGCAACTCCTGCTCGACGACAATGTCCGGCTCGATCCCCTTCGCCTGAATCGAGCGTCCCGAGGGAGTGTAGTACCGCGCCGTCGTCAGCCTGATCGCGCCGTTGGCCCCGAGCGGGATGATGGTCTGCACCGAGCCCTTCCCGAACGAGCGCGTGCCGATGATGATGGCCCGCACGTGGTCCTGCAGGGCGCCTGCCACGATCTCCGAGGCCGAAGCCGACCCGCCATTGATGAGCACCACCAGCGGCCGGCCGTCCGTCACGTCGCCGGAGTGGGCCTGCTTGCGGTCGGTCTCCTCGAGGTTGCGGCCCTTGGTGAGCACGATTGCCCCCTTGTCGAGGAAATCGTCCGTGACCGACACCGCCTGGTCGAGCAGTCCGCCTGGATTGTTGCGCAGGTCGACGACGAAGCCCTTGAGCTTCTTGCCGGCCTCCTTCTTCATCTGCTCGACCGCTCGGATCAGGTTGGCATGGGTCTGCTCGTTGAAGGTCGAGACCTTGATGTAACCGATCTCGCCGCCGCGCTCGAGCCGCCAGCGCACCGCGTTGATCCGGATGATGTCGCGCACGATTTTGACGTCGAACGGGTCATCGCGACCCTTGCGCACGATGGTGAGCGTGATCGGCGTGTTGACCGGTCCGCGCATCTTCTCGACCGCCTGCTCGAGCGTGACGCCGACGATCGATTCACCGTCAAGATGCGTGATTAGGTCGTTGGCGAGCAGTCCAGCCTTCGCGGCCGGCGTGTCGTCGATCGGAGATACGACCTTGACCACGCCGGTGCCCTGCTCCTGCGTGACCTCGATGCCGAGGCCACCGAACTCACCGCGGGTCTGAACCTGCATGTCGCGGTAGTGCTTGGGGCTCAGATACGCCGAATGTGGATCGAGCGACGACAGCATGCCGTTGATCGCAGCCTCGATCAGCTGCGCGTCGTTGGGCTTCTCGATGTAGTCGGTTCTGACCCGCTCCAGCACATCGCCGAACAGGTCGAGCTGCCGGTAGATCTCGGAGTTCGGCGTGGTCGCCGAATAGGTGCGGCTGACGTTGAGGACGGTGGTCGCCGTGGCAAGCACCGTCATCAGCATGAACGTCCAGAAGGCAAAGTCGGATCTGCGCATCATCCCTGCACCTTTTGGGAACCCTCGAACCACCACGGATCGGGGTCGATCGGCCGCCCCTCCTTGCGGAACTCGACATACAGGACGGGGGCACTGTCCTGCGTCTTGCCTGGCGGCTCGGGGGCCATCGTCCCTACCGGCTCGGCCGCGAGCACGAACTGTCCAACCTGGACGTCAATATGGGATAATCCGGCGAGCAGTACATGGTACCCATCGCCGGCATTGATGATCAAGAGCTGGCGATAGCTGCGAAATTCGCCAGCGTAAACAACCCAACCGTCGCATGGTGCGGTGATTTGCGCAGCCCGGCGGGTCTCTATGACGATCCCCTTCGAGGTATTGCCGTATTGTGTCTTGTCGCCGAAGGCGATCACGCGCCGGCCCTGCGCTGGCATCGGCAACCGTGCCTTCGCCTGGTGGAAGGGAATGGCAGGCTTCATGCGCCCTGGGTTCCCGGCGAGCGGCCCCTGCGGCGCAAGCGCGACCGAAGGGGCGCGTGGCAACGCCGCGAGGTTGGTACGCGACTCGCCCTCGCCGGCCGGTCCTGGTGCGGTCGTCTCCGGCGCTGCCGCCGCCAGAGCCGCCTCGGACTGCTTCTTCATCTCCTGCTCGTAGTCGCCGAGCCCGGTCTTGGCCGCCACCGTGCGGTCGAGTCTGGTGATGAGCTCGCTCAGGTCGGAGACGCTCTTGGAGATGACCGTGGCCGACTTGCGCACCTCCTCGAGCTCTTGCTGCCGCTCGGTGAGTGTCCGGCGCTTGGACTCCATCAGCGATGTGAGCCGCTTCTGCGCCTCCTGGTGCCGCTCCTTCTCCGCCCGCAGCCGTTCACCCTCGATACGGATCTCGGTCATCAGCCGGACGAGATCGTTGAGCTTGCCGCCAAGCTCCTCGGCCTGCTCCTTGAGCTCGGGAAATGCCTTGGCGAGCAGCATGGCGCTGCGCACCATCGCGAGCGCATCCTCGCGTCGCGTGACCACGACGGGCGGCGGGTTGCGCCCCATGCGCTGCATCGCCGCGAGCAGCTTGGTGATCTGGTCGTGCCGCTCGGCGAGCGAGCCGCGCACGGTCTTCTCCTGCTCTTCGAGCGCGCCGCGGCGCGACTCGATGAGCGTCATCTGAGCTTCACCCTTCTGCACCTGCTGCGCGGTATCGAGCAGCTGTTGGGTGATTCGCTGCTGTTCCGCCCCGAGCTGCGTCACATCTCCTCGCAGCGCATCCTCGCGCCGCTTGGTTTCGGAGAGCGCGCCCTTTCGTGCGTCAAGCTGCTGGACGGCTTCCGACCGCGTCGGCGGCGCCGTCTGCTGCGCCGAGGCCGGAGGTCCTGCGAGCGGGACGAGGAGCGCTGCAACAAGCGCAGCGTAGAGAGTCGTGGATGACGTGAGTGCCGCCGGCGCCGCGTTCATTTCGATCGAGTAGCCTGAAAAGTGGCGAGAGCCGACTGCCGGCCCGGGTTGCCCATCCCTCTGGAACTCTCAAGTGAGAATTGCGGCATTTGTGGTTCAAGGCAATTTAATTTGCCGTGAATCGACAGCTCATGTGCGGGCGCCGCTCGCCGCACGGCCGCTTTGCCTCGGATCGAGGCAGGGTTCGATCAATTCGCTTGCCGGCCGATGCACCCCGCCGCTACGCTCCGCTCGACCCTTGCCGAGGCGAGCAGGTTCCGTGCAGCAGACCTTCTACCACCTGACGACTGTGGCGACGCTCGCAGTGCTTGCCGTGCTGCTGTTCGGGCTCGTCAACATGCTCCGCGGCAAGAGTCCCAACCTGAGCCAGACGCTCATGCGCTGGCGCGTCGGACTGCAGTTTCTGGCGATCGTCATCATCATGATCACGTACTTCCTCACCCATAGGGGATAGGACGGGATCGTATCGCTTGACGGTTGCCGGGGCGGTCTTAGGCTGGATTGGATGGGGTGTGGGGCGCAGGACGCCATGGTTGTTCTGAGCAAGATCTACACGCGGACGGGCGATGACGGCACCACCGCGCTCGGCAGCGGCGAGCGCGTCGCCAAGCACTCCTTGCGCGTCGAGGCTTACGGCACCGTCGATGAGACCAACGCCGCGATTGGCATGGCGCGCGCCCAGCTCGGCCAGGGACACGACGACGTCGACGCCAAGCTTGCTGGCATCCAGAACGATCTGTTCGACCTCGGCGCCGACCTTTGCGTGCCGAAGCAGAAGGCGAAGGCGAAGCGCGAGCCGCTCAGGATCACCGAGACCCAGGTCGCCCGGCTCGAGGCCGAGATCGACGAGATGAACGAGTCGTTGCAGCCACTGCGGTCATTTGTGCTGCCGGGCGGCTCGCCGGGCGCGGCCGCGCTGCACGTTGCCCGCACCGTATGCCGCCGCGCCGAGCGGATCATGGTGGCCCTTGCCGCCGAGCCCGATGAGCCGGTCAACGCGGCAGCACTCAAGTATATGAACCGCCTGTCCGACTTCCTCTTCGTCGCGAGCCGCTACGTCAACGACCGCGGCGCGCGCGATGTCCTCTGGGCGCCGGGCAAGAATCTTTGAGGGCGCTTGTGTGATGATCGAGAAGTCCGCACCATCGGGTCGAGCCAGTTTCGCGGCACAGTAAGACGGATTTCGCGATCAGGACACTGGCCCGGCAACCTGCGAAAGGATCGATCGTGTTCGTCCCCATTTCAGACGAGAACCCGCTGCGCACCATCCCGGTCGCGTACGTCACCATATTGCTGATCGTCGCGAACTGCGCCGTGTTCTTTCTGCAGGTGTCGGC
>JBIOVC010000321.1:0-10517 GCA_044867545.1 Hyphomicrobiaceae bacterium
CTCGAGCGCGCCGACGGTGCGGGCCAGAATGATGACGTGGGCGCCTTCCCGCGCGAGCTCCAGCGCGGCGGCACGGCCGATGCCGCGCGAGGCGCCGGTGATAAGCGCGATGCGGCCGGCGAGGCGCTTCTCAGACATGAGGTCCAACAGCCAAGACAAGAGTAATGGGCGTGGCCTATCACGGATCGGGAGACGGGCAAAGGCGAGGCGGTTTCCGCTACTTCGGCGCGGCGGGGTCCGTCAGATCGCGCAGCTCCTCCTTGGCCTTCTCGTAGGCCTTGCCGGTCGCGTCCTTTGCCTGGTCGATGTAGGGCTTGGCCTTGCTGCGGACGTCGTCGGTGATCGCCATCAGCTTCTCGACGCTCGATCCCGATATCTCCTTCGTGCGCCGCCACATGCGCGTGAAGATGCCGGGCTTGGCCACCACCTCCTCGGCCTTCAGCGATCTCAACGTGGCGATCAGGTCGCTATGATCGAGGCGCGCCTTCTCGTCGGTGATCCGCGCAGTCGCGCCGGTGAACAGCACGAGCGGCGTGCAAGCAGTGACGACGCGCCGCGCCGACTTCAGCCAGCCGGCCGATGTCACCTGGGTTTCCTGGGCGAAGTAGATCTTCTGGCCGTCGATATTCTGGCGCAGGATGTTGCGGTCGATCACCGGCACGACGTGGCCGCCGAGCGCCTCGATCAGCTTGAAGCGCTCGTTGTCGGGATCGGGGAACTGGACGAAGAGGGCAACGGTGTCGTCGGCGCTGAGTGCCATCCGGATCGCCTCCTCGGTGGTCTCGACATGGGTCACGGAGCCGGCCCGTCCGAGCCCGTCCATGTCGATCTGCTGGAGGAAGCGGAATGTCCCTGCGCTCCCCGAAGCCGGAGGCGGCAGGATGAACCGCAGCTTGCCGGCGTAGACCGCGACCTCGCCGTAGTTGCTGATCTCGGGATTGCGCGTCACCGCGAAGACGCACTCGCGGATGTCGTCCACCCGGATCTTGATGAAGGCGTCCGCGCCGCCGAGCCTCGGGTTCTCCAGCGCGAACACGTCGGCCTGGCCGTAGCCCAACTGGCGCGGGTCCTTGGCGACGCGCTGCATGTTCTCGCTGGTGCCGGCCGACTCCCTGCATTCGTAGTCGAACCGCGAGGCGGTCAGATGCTCGACGATGGTCGGGCAGAAGGCGGTGTGGTAGGCGCCGCCCGCCCCGGCGGTGTTGACGGCGGTCGCCGCGCCGGCGGCATCCGCGGCGGCGACAATTGCGGGTATTGCAAGGGCGAGCGCTGCCAACGTCCTCATCGCGCGTGGTCTCCCGCTGTTCGGGCTGCGCGATGCGCGAGCCGTTCCGTCCGCGAACATAAAGTGCGCTGCGGAGGCGAACAACAGTCCTGAGGGAGGCCCGAGCGTCAGGCGAACCGTACGCAGTGGATCGGCGGAAGGCGCGCAGGCAGCGCGCGCCAGCTGTCACCGCCGTCCTCCGAGGTCCAGAGGCCGCCGGTCGTGCTGCCGAAAGCCAGCCGATCTCCCGTGGCGTCGACGTCGAGGCCGTGGCGGTAGACGAGATCGTAGGCGTGCTGCTGCGGCAGGCCGTTGCGCAGGGTCTGGAACGTCTTGCCGCCGTCCCGGGTCCGGGTCACGACCAGCTCGCCGCCGACGGGAATGCGCCGCTCGTCCTTGATCGCCGGTACGAACCAGGCGGTATCCGGCTTCTCGGGATGTACGGCGACCGCGAAGCCGAAGCTCGACGGCAGCACGTCCGGCGTCTCCTTCCAGCTCGCGGCGCCGTCGGTCGAGCGGAAGATGCCGTTGTGATGCTGCACCCAGAGGTGATCGGGCTTCGCCCGGCATTGGGCCAGGCGGTGGGCGTCCTGGATATTGGGATCGTACTTGCGCTCGGGCGGCATATAGGCAGCCCACATTCCATCGGCCCGGCAGGCCCACGTGCTGCCGCCGTCCTCGGTCATCCAGACGCCGCCGCAGGAGATGCCGATACGCACCTTCCTCGCATCGCGAGGGTCGACGCAGACCGAGTGGATGCCCGGGAGATCGGCGCCGCCGCCGAACCATTCCTTGCGCTTCGGGTCGTCCCAGAGCGAGCGTACCAGCTCCCAGCTCGCGCCGGCATCATCGGAACGGAACAACCCGCCGGGAATGGTTCCGCACCAGAGCCTGCCTGGCTCATCGACGCCACCGGCCTCGAGCGCCCATACCTTGACCGTGTTCCAGGGAACCGGCTTTCCCATGCCGTCGGTGTCAGTCTCGCCCTCGGGCTGCTTGGGGTAGGCCGGAGCGGGGCGCTCCTCCCAAGGCTGCCCGGGTCCGGCCGAGCGCTGCATCTTGACGCCGAAGTGGCCGAGATCGAGCGCCGCGTAGAGGCTGCCGTCGCGCGGGTCGGACAGCGCGACCGAGATGTTGTCGCCGAGAAAGTCGACCTGGCCGACGTTCCACGTTCCGCCTTTCCGGTCGATCGTGAAGAGGCCTTTGCGGGTTGCCGCCAGAATCCGGTCGCTCATGGTTTTCGCTCCCTTCTTTTTCTGCCTCTCCCCCACTGCGTGGCGAGAGGGGACTAACCACCCGATAACGCCTGCATGACGTAGACGGTGCTGCCCTCGGGCACCGGGTCCGAGAGATGGACGCGGTCGCGGATCTGCGTTGCGCCGATGAACACCGCCATGTGCTTGCGGAGGGCGGCCTGATCGTCGAGCACGTAGCCGCGCGCCTGGACGTTGTCGGCGAACACGGCATCCAGCACCTCGCGTACGGTGGCGCCGGCGGCCTCGACGGTCGCGGTCGAGACGTGGCGTGCAAGGTTCGGAGTGAATACAACTCGTGCCATGCCGGTCTGGTCTGCCTGCGGCAGGGCTGCCTAACGAATGAATGGCGCAGAAGCGTGGCAGAAGGCGAAGTGTGCTGCGGGCAAGTGCGATTGCTTCGCGTACTCTCCCCTCCCCCTTGTGGGGAGGGGCTAGGGGTGGGGGAACCCACCACGTCGGCTGGTCTGCCATCCCCCCCACCCCAACCCTCCCCCACACCCGCGCCGGAGGCGCACAAGCCGGCTTCGCCGGCTTTGGCCCCTGCGGGCCAGAGGGGGGAGGGAGAGCTGCGGAGAACTCCCATCTGAAGCGGTCATGCTTTAGCTCGCTTCAGTCAGCAGCGACAGCTGGCGCGTGCTCGTGCCGCCGTTGAGGTCGGTGAGCTCGGTCGGGTAGTCGCCGGTGAAGCAGTGGTCGGAGAACTGCGGGGAGAGGTCGTCCCGCTTCTCGTAGCCCATCGCCCGATAGAGCCCTTCCACCGACAGGAAGGCGAGGCTTGCCGCGCCCATGAACTTGCGCATCTCCTCGACGCTCATCTGGGCGGCGAGCAGGTCGTCCCGCTTCGGCGTGTCGATGCCGTAGTAGTCGCCGTACTTTATCTCCGGGCTCGCGATGCGCATGTGCACCTCGCGAGCGCCCGCCTCGTACATCATGGTGACGATCTTCTTCGAGGTGGTGCCGCGCACGACGCTGTCGTCGATGAGCGCGATCCGCTGGCCACGGATCACGGCGCGGTTGGCGGAGTGCTTCAGCTTGACGCCGAGCGCGCGGATCTGCTGCTCGGGCTCGATGAAGGTGCGGCCGACGTAGTGGTTGCGGATGATGCCGAGCTCGTAGGGGCGCGAGGAGGCCTGCGCGAAGCCGATGGCTGCGGGGACACCTGAGTCCGGCACCGGGACGACGACGTCGGCATCGGCCGGGGCCTCGCGGGCAAGCTCGGCGCCGATCGCCTTCCTGACCTCGTAGACGTTCCGCCCGCCGACGATCGAGTCGGGCCGGGCGAAGTAGATGTACTCGAAGATGCAGGGCCGCGCCGGGCGGAGCGGGAACGGGCGATGGCTCTCGAGCCCGTTCTCAGCGGTGATGACGACGACCTCGCCGTTCTCAACCTCGCGCAGGAACTCGGCGCCGACGATGTCGAGCGCACAGGTCTCCGACGTCAGCACGTAGGAGGAACCGAGCCGGCCGATGACGAGCGGACGGATGCCGACCGGATCGCGGGCGCCGATCAACATGTCGTTGGTGAGGCAGACGAAGGCGTAGGCACCCTCGAGCTGGCGCAGGCCCTCGACGAGGCGCTCGACGATGCGCCGCTTCTGCGAGCGGGAGATGAGATGGAGCAGAACCTCGGTGTCGGAGGTCGACTGGCAGATCGCGCCCGACTTGATGAGGTCGCGCCTGAGCGTCAGCGCGTTGGTGAGGTTGCCGTTGTGGGCGAGAGCGAAACCGCCGGTATCGAGGTCGGCGAACAGCGGCTGGACGTTGCGAAGGATGGTGTCGCCGGTGGTCGAGTAGCGGACGTGACCGACAGCCGAGTCACCTTTCAGCCGGTGGATGACGTGGGCCTGGTTGAAGCCGTCACCGACGAGACCCAGGCGCCGCTCGGAGTGGAAATGCTCGCCGTCGAAAGTGACGATACCGGCCGCCTCCTGACCGCGATGCTGGAGGGCGTGCAGGCCGAGCGCGGTGATCGCCGCCGCGTCGCGCTGGCCAAGGATGCCGAACACGCCGCACTCCTCGCGAAGGCGATCGTCACCATAACGCGTCAGGCCGCCTCGCGGCGCCATCTGAGCCCCACGTGCCTCGTCCATCCGCGCCTCCCGCCAGAGCACCGCCGCCGCCGAAAGTCTAACCCGAGTCGCCTGGCCATCGGCGGCGCCTCGGGGTGCATGACACATATATGATGCCGCGGGACATGCAACAGGAGGTTTGGGTCAGGATTGACGCAAACTGACCGGATTTCGGGCCTTCGGCGGGTGGTGAGGGTGCGGTCGGGGCCCAGGGGTGCGCAGAACGCATTCCGTCGGTGTGAGATTCCGCCGATACGGGTGGCGCGGCGGCCACGCCTCCACGATCAGGTGGACACGTCTTCATTAAGGTTTGCGATGATCCTGGCGAGCGTTCTGCGGAACGCGCGTATGTCGGCGGCCGAGAGGCCCGCAGAAGCGACGTCGTTCACTTCGACCGCCAAGGGAACGAGCTTGGCCTCGAGCGCCCGGCCGGCAGGCGTCAGGTGGATGTAGACCTTCTTACGATTGCCCGGCAGTTGCCTGCGCTCGACGTAGCCGAGCTTTTCCATCGCCTGCACGGCAGCGAAGGTCGACGGGCGCATTACGCCGGCCCAGCGACTGAGCTCGACCTGGCTGATGCCGTCGCGTTTCCAGAGAATGCGCAGGAACGTCCAGTGCCCATGCGCGATCGACACTCTGGCGAGCCTCCTCTGCAGCGAGCGCGCGTAGGCCTTTCCCGCATCCTTGACTAGATGCGCGGTACGGTCGGACGTATCGATCACACCAGTAGATGTGAGCGGTCTGACCGCTTTGTCGCGTGACTTCTGCTTCATTCTGCGGCGAGCAACTGCGCGTGTCCGTAGAGCCTGTAGCACCTCGGCCCTAGCCCGCCAGCCGCACGATATCCTTGCTTCCTCGCTCGAACACTTCGACAACGTCGCGTGCGATCGGCGAGTAGCGCGCATGCGTCCGCATCAGCCAGCTTTCGAACCCGTCGCTGTTGTGATGCTTCTTGCGCTCGTTCGGCAGGTCGACGCGTGCGTTCCTCGCGGGATCGCGGATGACGCAAATCGGATCGATGCCCTGCTCGACCTTCTTGATCTCCCTTCGGAGCACGCGACGGAATATCGCGATGCCCTGATCGGAAGCGCCCAGGTTTTCGCGTGTGCGGTCGGCGATCGCGCCCTGGGAGATCCAGGCCATCATGTCCTGGGAGTCTATGTTGTCGAGTATGAAGTTGCCGTCCTTGTCCTTCCAAGGCACGTGGTAGACATGGACCTCGTCAAGCAGCCGTTGCGGCACGGTTGCACCCTTCGGCGGAACGTAGGCCGTGTACCACATGTGCATCGTGTGCGTGTCATCGGCGGGAACGCGGATCTGGAACGCGTAGTAGCGAGATGTCTCGTCGCCGTGACCGACCGATAGCATGTTGGGGAACACGACGGGATGCCCGACACGCCAATCGTCGGAGTCCTCGGAGTGTCCCGCAAGCAGGCGGTGCTTGGTGAGGCCATATTCGAACTCGCGGAAAGCGATCTTCTCGTGCCGCGCGCTGATCGCGACCCTCACGCCCTCCTGCTCCTTGACAAACTCGTAGTAGTGCCCGTGCAGCCATTCGGTATGGATCGGGTCGAGCGAGTTTTCCATCACCTGCAGCCAGTTCACCGGAATGAGCGCGCGTCCCAGCATTCTGATCGTGCCTTCGGCGACGAATCCGTCCCACCGCGGCAGAAGCGGGCGGGGCTCAGGTCCCATGTAGCCGAACAGCATGCCGTTCAGCTCCTCGACCGGATAACCGGCAACGCTCACCTTGTCCTTGAAGCAGGTAGTATCGGGCTCGTTCGGCTGGCTGAGGCATCTGCCGTCCTGGCCGAACTCCCAGCCGTGGTAGGGGCACCGCACGCCATCTTTGGTCGGAATGCCGTAGGCCAGCGAGGCGCCGCGATGGGGGCACTTCTCGCCGATGAGGCCATATCGGCCCTGACGATCGCGATAGAGAACGAGGTTCTCGCCCAGCAGCCGGATCGGCATGGTCCAGCGGTCGCGAAGCTCGGAGACGGCAGCCAGCGGCTGCCAGTATCGGCGATGCAGCTCACCCGCAGGAGTGCCAGGCCCGATGCGCGTTAGAAGATCGTTCTGCGCTGCCGTCAGCATGGTGCCCTCTCTTTTCGAATGGGCGATGCCATCTCGGCCCTCGCCTCGCCGCTTGAGCGTCCGTGCTTGCCATGGGTTGGCATTTAAGTTAGGTGACTAACATAAATGGAGCGCAGCGTCCAGCACAAGGGGAGGGACGCGGGTCGCAGCGGATTCCTGCCCAACAGGGTTTGAAGCACTAGGCGGGAGACCTGAGCATGAGTTCGGAGAGGAAGTTCAAGCTCGGTATGGTCGGCGTCGGCGCAGCGGGCCGCGCGTTCCTGCCGGCGATCGCCAAGCACGAAGGATTCGAGCTGGCGGGGTTCTGCGATACCGATCCCGAGATCCGAGCAGAGATCGAAGCGGAAACCGACGCCGAGGGTTACGAGGACTTGGGCTCGCTCATCGCGGATGGTGCGCTTGATGCGGTCTACATCGCCACGCCAACAGAGCTGCATCCCGAGCACGCTTCGGCCGCCATTGCTGCGGGCAAGCACGTCCTGACCGAGAAGCCCATGGCCTTGGGTGTCGAGCAGGCGCTCGGCATGGTCGAGGCAGCGGAGCACGCTGGTCTGGCTCTCGTGGTGGGTCACGCCCACGGCTTCGATCTGCCCATTCAAGCGATGCGCGAGATCATCTCGAGCGGTCGGCTTGGACGGGTGCGCATGGTGCAGACCTGGAACTACACGGATTGGATGTACCGGCCGCGCCGCCCCGATGAGCTGGAAATCGGTCTCGGCGGCGGTGTCACGTTCCGACAAGGCTCGCACCAGGTCGATATCGTGCGGCTGCTCGGTGGGGGGCTCGTCAAGAGCGTGCGGGCATCGACATTCGACTGGGACCCGGACCGCCGCTCGATCGGCGCCCACACCATCTTCCTTCAGTTTGCGGACGGCACGGTCGCGACGGCCGTCTACAACGGCTATGGGTATTTCTCGGCCACGGAGCTGTGCGCCGACGTGACGGAATGGGGCTTTCTGGAGCCGATCGAGAAACGGCCCAAGGTGAACCGTCCATCGAATGGAAAGCCTGGTGGACAGTCGGTCGCCGAGGAGCTTGCCGCAAAGCGGCGTCGCGCGAGAAGTGCCATCCCGGCGTCCGCGCCATATCAACCGACGTTCGGTCTTACCGTCGTGAGCTGCGAGCGTGGTGACATCAGGCAGTCTCCGCGCGGCCTCTTCGTTTACGACGTGCAAGGCCGGGAAGAAATCGTGCTGCCGAACGATAGAAGCCCGCGTGAGCTCGTGCTCGATGAGCTGCATGATGCCATCACGGGTGCGCGTCCGGCCAGACACGACGGTCGCTGGGGCCTCGCCAACCTGGAGGTCTGCGTTGCTGCGCTGGAGTCCGCGCGTCTCGGGCGCGAGATCGACCTGCAGCACCAAGTCGCGGTACCGCGATAGCGTCATCGAACGGAGCGGGCAGCGGAACCGTGAGCAGCGATCGACCGTTCCGCGTTCATCTCGCCAAGTCCGGGATGACGATCAGCGTCGGCGCAGACGAGACAATACTGGCGGCCTTGGTGCGCAGCGGCGTGGACGTCAAATTCTCTTGCCGGAGCGGAAACTGCGGCACCTGCCGTACCCGGCTCATTGCCGGCGTCGTCGACCATCGGGATTTCGTGCTCGATGACGAGGAGTACGCGACCAACATCATGATATGCGTCTCTCGCGCCGCCGAAGGCGATCTGACGCTCGACCTGTGACCCTGTCCCTCGCTCACCGGAGCCCTGCAATGTCCACCTCGCCGCCGATCGAGGTCTTGTCGCCAGCCGGTGATGGCCTGCACCTGGAGCTGCGTGACCCGTCCGGTACGGTGACCCGGCTTTCTGCGCCGATGGTCGACGAGCTGATGCGCTCGCTCGCGCAGCACCGGTCTCGCCTTCATCCCGTGCATCCGGCGGAGCCGCCTTCGGGCAGCGATCAAGTCTATTCCGGCGACAATCTGCTGTGGATCGTTCGACCGTCACCGGATCGGCCGGCGGTCGATATCGGCGTACAGCATCCGGGGCTGGGCTGGATCATCCTGACGCTGTCACGTGCGCAGATCGAGGACCTCACGGCAAGCCTTGCCTTCACCAGCAGCGAAATTGGGTAGGGAGCCTAGCCCTGCTGCTGATCGCCGGTCGGCGTCGTGACTGGGGCGGGGGTATAGCGCTCGAGCAGGGTGCGGAAGGTCTCGCCCGTGCTCTTGATGTAGGGCAGGGATTGGGACCTGCTCACCCAGGCGTAGTGCTGCTCCTCGGGCACGAAATGCGCATAAAACATATAGGGGATCACGACCAGGACGAAGCCGCGGATAGCGCCGAACATGAAGCCGAGCACGCGGTCGATCATGCCGACGCGGCTGTCCTGGATCGAGTCGGAGATGTGCGAGGTAATGAGGTGCACGACGACGAGAACGATGACGAACAGCACAGCGCCGATGCCGATCAGGGCAATCGTCGGACTGGGCAGGTTCATGGATTGGGCGACCTCGGCGGCGAACGGCCGCTGCGTCCAGACGAAGTAGGCGACCACGCCGCCGGCGATAATCCACGACAGGATCGACAGCAGCTCGCGGGCGAATCCGCGGTACATCGCCAGCAGTCCCGACAGCAGTGCGACTGCGAGCAAGGCGGCGTCGAGATAGGTGAGTGGACCGATCATGGCGCGAGAATCCCAATGGCTGCCCGCTTGCCCCGACCCTCAGCAGGCACCTTCGTTCACTGGCATGGCAGGCGGCTGTCTGCAAGGTGTTTGAGGTGGGCGACGCGCTCGAGTGCGAGGCCGGCCGGGGCGGCCTCGATCTCGCCTGCGGCCGGCACCACGGCGCGCTCGAAGCCGAGCTTTTTTGCTTCCTTCAGCCGCGTCACGGTGTGGGCGGCGGGCCGCACGGCGCCGGACAGGCTGATCTCGCCGAAATAGACGTGCCGGGAGGGCAGCGCAGTCCCCGAGAGGGCAGAGAGCAGCGCCGCGGCGGCTGCGAGGTCGGCGGCGGGCTCGCTGATCCGCAGGCCGCCGGCGACGTTCAGATAGACGTCGTGCTGGGCAAAGCTCACGCCGCAGCGTGCCTCGAGCACGGCGAGCAGCATCGACAGGCGGTTGCCGTCCCAGCCGACGGCCGCGCGCCGCGGTGTGCCGAGCGGGCTCGGTGCAACCAGAGCTTGAAACTCGACCAGCAGCGGCCGCGTGCCCTCGATGCCGGCAAACACCGCCGAGCCCGGGCTCTCGGTGTCGCGGTCGCCGAGGAACAGCTCGGACGGGTTGGCGACCTCTCGAAGGCCGTCGCCCGCCATCTCGAACACGCCGATCTCGTCGGTGGCACCGAAGCGGTTCTTCACCGTCCGCAGGATGCGGTAGGGATGGCCGCGGTCGCCCTCGAAGTAGAGGACGGTGTCGACCATGTGCTCGATCACCTTCGGGCCGGCGATCTGACCGTCCTTGGTGACGTGGCCGACGAGTACCAGCGCGCTGCCCGACTGCTTGGCGAAGCGGATGAGCGCCTGGGTTGCGGCGCGCACCTGGCTCACGGTGCCGGGCGCAGCCTCGAGCGCGTCCGCCCACAGCGTCTGGATCGAGTCGATGACGACGAGGTCGGGGCGGCGGCCTTGAGAGAGCGTCGCCAGGATGTTGGCAAGATTGGTCTCGGCGGCGAAGCCGACAGGGGCGGCCGAGAGGCCGAGCCGCTCGGCGCGCAGGCGCACCTGGGCTGCCGCTTCCTCGCCGGAGAAATAGACGGCGGTGCGTCCGGCCTTACCCATCTCGGCGGAGAGCTGCAGCAAGAGCGTCGACTTGCCGATGCCGGGCTCGCCGCCGAACAGCACGGCCGAGCCCGGCACGATGCCGCCGCCGGTGACGCGGTCGAGCTCGGCGA
>JBIOVC010000322.1:0-2525 GCA_044867545.1 Hyphomicrobiaceae bacterium
CCAGCGCCTGCCGCACCAGCGCCTCCAGCGTCTCGTCGTTGAGGATCACCCCGTCGCGCATCAGCCCGTCATGGCCGTGGCTCGTATAGGGATCGAGCGCGACGTCGAGCATCACGCCGATGTCGAGACCCTCGCGCTTGATCGCCCGCGTCGCCCGGCAGACGAGGTTCTCCGGGTTGAAGGCCTCCCGTGCGTCCTCCGTGCGCAGCTTAGGCTCGGTGTAGGGAAAGAGCGCGATCGCCGGAATGCCGAGCTCAGAGGCATCCCTCGCCGCCGCCGCGACGAGATCGACCGACAGCCGCTCGACGCCGGGCATGGATTCGACCGGCACCCGCGTGTTGCGCCCCTCGACCACGAACACCGGCCAGATCAGGTCGGCGGGCGAGAGCGTGTTCTCGGCAACGAGCCGCCGCGCCCATTGAGCCCGCCGGTTGCGCCGCATGCGGGTGGCGGGAAACGTTGGTGCGGACGGCCCCACGGCCGGGGCACGTTCTTCGGGCAAATGTGAGCGGTTCGGATCAGCCGGCTTTTGCATGGCAAAGTCCCTAGCGAGATGCAGGACTTGCTAAGCATCCGCCCAGTCCGAGCCCCTGGCAAGGGAGCAAGGAATCTGAGTCTTTGCGGTAACACCATGCCAAGTAGGTAACGCGGGTTGCATAGGAGGGGGATTCTTAGTGAGGCCGAATCGGCGTATTGCCAAAATGGCAAGTGAGTCCCAAGAGACTCAGCAGAGGCCGAGGGCCGGGTCAGCCCTCGGGTAGGCTCCCCCAGAAGGGGTGCACCGATTGACCGCAGCTCGCATCCCCTGGTTGCAGCCGGGTTGCCGGAGAGGCAGATGCGCGCGGAGAGGGCTTGAGGGCCCCGCACCCTTCAGCACAGCTCACCGATGGATGAGTCGTTCGGTTCGAGCACGGAAATTCCGATTGCGGCGAGAGATTGACGGATACTTAACCAGTGCGCGTGGCGCGTGTGCAACTTATTGTATATGCATACTAAGCTGGCGTTGGAGATCTCGTATCTCACCGGAGTTCGGACAAACGTCAGGAGCAAATTAACCTTTTGTTAACCATTTGGCCCGACCGTCAGCACTCGGGTGATTTGCCCGCCGCGCTACGGACACTGCCCATCCGCAGTGCGAACGACGCGAGCAGATCTCCGCTTCTGACCAACGGTCGAGGGTGGTCGCCATCCTCCCTCAACCGGCAATGCCAGTAGTCTCTTCCTCGATCCAAGACAGCGGCTCGGTCGGTGCAAGAACACCACCGAGCCGCAACGCTTCTACCCGCCGGCAGAGCCCGGTCTGATCGTCGATATCGATCGCGAGGCCCGAGATCGTCGCCGGCCCCATCGCCGGCTCGAACCGCTCGCGTGGGATGCGGGTGAGGAAGCGGCTGATCGGCTCCGCCTTGTCCATGCCGAGCACCGACTCGTAGTCCCCGCACATGCCGACATCCGACATGTAGCCCGTGCCGCCCGGCAGCACGCGGTAGTCCGCCGTCGGCGAATGCGTGTGGGTGCCGATGACGCACGTCACCCGCCCGTCGAGGAAATAGGCGAGCGCCTGCTTCTCGCTGGTCGCCTCGGCGTGGAAGTCGACGATGATCGCGTCGGCCCCGGCTTTGAGCCGGCAGGCGGTCACCTCGTGGTCGATCGCGCGGAACGGACAGTCGAGCTCCGTCATGAACACGCGGCCGAGCGCGTTGAGGACCAGCACCTCGGCACCGTTCTTCGCCTTGAAGAGGCCGCCGCCCTTGCCGGGCGTGCCCTTCGGAAAGTTCAGCGGTCTGATCAGCCGCGGCTGGCGCTCGATGAACACCAGCGCCTCCTTCTGATCGAAGGCGTGGTTGCCGAGCGTGACGGCGTCGGCGCCGGCCTCGAGCAGGTCTTCCAGCAGCGGCTCGGTGATGCCGAAGCCCCCGGCCGCGTTCTCGCCGTTGATGACGACGAAGTCGAGGCGGTAGCGGCGGCGAAGGTCGGGCAGCGTCTCGATCACCGCCTTGCGGCCGGCGCGGCCGACAACGTCGCCGAGAAAAAGCAGTCGCATGGGGCAACGATCGCTCGGGGTTAGGCCGCGCGCTTCAGCCCGCGACCGTTGAGTTCGGGCCTAGCCTTATCATGCGGTGGCGGAGGGGGGTAGCAGTGCCGGTCGTAGGTCGGCGCTGACGCCGGACTTGTCCGGCGGAAGCCCGACAATCGCGGAGCGTTCTTGATGCGTCGCTGTCGGGCTTCGCTCCGCTCAGCACCGACCTACAGCGGAGTGCGTTACGCCGCGCTTGCGGGTTTGCCAGCGATCGGATCGTCCGCCAGGGGCGCTTCCTCGGCGTCCTCCGCATACCGCTTGAGGAACAGCCGCTCGATCTCGGACGCCGGCACCGCGCGGCTGAACAGGTAGCCCTGCATCTCCGAGCATCCTTCCGACAGCACGGCGGCGCGCTGCTCCTCGGTCTCGACGCCCTCGGCCGTCGCGGCCATGCCGAGGCCGTTCGCCATCGCCGCCATCGCCCGCACGATCTTGCGCGAGCTGG
>JBIOVC010000323.1:0-2392 GCA_044867545.1 Hyphomicrobiaceae bacterium
CATCAGCTCCCGCCGACGGCGTATGCCGTCATCGTGACGCGCGGCCACACACACGACCTCGATGCGGTGCGCGCCCTGGCGAAGAAGCCGCTGCGGTACCTCGGCCTCATTGGCAGCAAGGCCAAGGTCAAACGTATCTTTGATGCGCTGATCGAAGAGGGGCTGCCCCCCGACGCGCTGCGAGGCATCCACGCGCCCATCGGCCTCGACATCGGCGCGATTACGCCACAAGAAATCGCCGTCAGCATTCTCGCCGAGCTGATTGCCGTCAAACACGGCAAGATCACCGAGCCCAACATCGCCGCCCTCAGCATGCGGTGGGACGGGGCGCTTTCCCGACGCTAGCACCGGGTCCATCACGTAGGCCTGGTCCTTTTGGACCCGGCTGTCCGGGCGGGTACTAAAGGACCCGCCCTACGTGCGAGGTTATGCAACCGGTTCGATGTACTTCCAGGAGATCGCGGCGGCGCGTCGGAAGGGCTGAGGACGCTGGGCTATAATTGACACCTAGTAAACACCTGACACGCAATGGGTTCCTGCGAGCTCTCCCATCGATCGTGCCGTGTCCTGGCCACGCTCGTCCGCGAATATATCGGCACGGGTGAGCCGGTCGCCTCGCAGGTCCTTGCCCGCCGGAGCGGGCTTGGCGTCTCTTCAGCCACGGTCCGGAGTGTCCTGGGTCAGCTTGAAGAAGCCGGATACGTGCACCAGCCCCACACATCGGCTGGCCGCGTGCCGACAGACCGTGGATATCGCGTATTCGTCGATCTGCTGCTCGAGACCCGGAAACGAACCCGCGCGCCCGCCGTGGTGGAAACCCGGTTGCGCGAGCAGGCCGAACGGTCGCCGCTCATGGACGACCTGCTCGCGAGCGCCTCGCACCTGGTGTCGCGCGCGGTCCACCACGTCGGGTTTGCGCTCGGCGGTAGCCCGGCGGCGGTCCTCCAGCGCCTCGAGTTCATCGCCCTCGGCGGCTCCCGCGTGCTGGTTGTCGTCGTCTCCCGCGGAAACCAGATCGCCCAGAAGGTCGTCGACGCCGGCGAAGAGCTGTCTCCGGACGATCTCGTCCATGCCGCGAATTATCTGAACATGGAATTTGGCGGTTTGCGGCTGCCCGATGTGCGGGCGGCGGTCATCGCGCGGCTCGAGCAGGAGCGCACGCTCTATGACGAGCTGCTCGGCCGCGCGCTGCGGCTTGCGCGCTCCACGCTCGAGGACATCCCGGAGCCGCACACCTTTCACGTCGAAGGCGCTGCGTCGCTGCTCGGCGGCCCTGCACAACAGGGCGTGTCGCTAGCCACACTGCGGGCGCTGCTCGAAATGCTGGAAGAAAAAGAACGGCTCGTTCGCCTCCTCAACCAGTACATCGACGGCCCGGGGCTGACCGTTGTGATTGGCGCCGAGCACACGGCTCCCGATCTGCGCCGCTTCAGCCTGATCGCCTCCACCGCAGTCGACGGGACGGGCATCCGGACGGTGGGCGTCATTGGTCCGACGCGGATGCACTATTCGCGCGCCATCGCGTTCGTGGACGGCACCACGCAGGCGGTGTCGCGCGTTTTGCAGGCTGCCAACTGACGTCATGCCCGATCGCTTCGACAACGAGGACCCCGCACAGACCGCCGGATCCACCGAAGCCGCGCTCAGCGACCCACCGGCGGCTGACGACTCCATGGAAGGGCCGACGACCGACGCCTCGGCCGTCACGGCCGACTTGTCCGCCGAAGCGGCTGCGGGCGCGCGCGCAGCCGCGAAGGTGGACGCACTGGAGGAACTGCAGCGTGAAAAGGATGCGCTGCAGGATCGGCTGCTGCGCGTGGCTGCCGAGTTCGACAATTACCGCAAGCGGGTCGATCGCGATCGGCGGGACCAGGCGGAGGCCGCGATGGCCGGTGCTCTGGAGGAAATGTTGCCGATCATCGACGACCTGGAACGCGCCCTCGAGGCGCCGACCGGCAGCGATGCCGAGGTCTATCGCAAAGGCGTCGACCTGATACATCGTCAGATGACGGAGCTGCTCCGCAAGCGTGGTGTGCGGCCGATCGAGACCGTCGGCGCCGACTTCGATCCGCGCATTCACCAGGCGGTGGCGCATGAGGTCAGCACCGGGCACCGGGAAGGCGAAGTGATCGAAGAGCTCCGCCGCGGCTACATGCTGGGCGATCGTCTGCTGCGGCCCGCAATGGTGAAGGTAGCCAGGGGTGAGTAAGCGCGACTACTACGAGGTGCTCGGCGTTCCACGCAACGCCACCGACCAGGAAATCAAGAGCGCCTATCGCAAACTGGCGTTTCAGTACCACCCTGACCGCAACCCGGGCAGCAAGGAAGCCGAGGAGAAGTTCAAGCAGGCGGCCGAGGCGTACGCCGTGCTCGCCGACAGCGACAAACGGCA
>JBIOVC010000324.1:0-2428 GCA_044867545.1 Hyphomicrobiaceae bacterium
AAGGAGGACTTCGAGCGCAACCAGATGAACGGCCGGGTCGGTACCAGGCTGTTGTCCGAGAACGACCGGGTGCGGGTGTGGGAGATCCGCCTGAGGCCGGGCGAGCGGATCAGCTTCCATCGCCATGTGCTCGACTACTTCTGGACGGCGGTGACCGCCGGCCGCGCCCGCTCGCACTATGGCGGCGGCTCGACCGTCGAGACGAGCTATCATGCCGGCGAGACGCGGCATGAGACCTATGCGCGTGGCGAGTTCAAGGTGCACGACCTCGAGAACATCGGCGACACCGAGCTGGTGTTCACGACGGTCGAGTTCCTCGGCAGCGCCAACGAGCCGTTGCCGCTAGCCGATGAGGTGCGCCGCGGCGTGGCCTGATAGGTCCAACAGAATTGGCGTGGGGCGGTGCGCCAACGCTGTCGAACCGAGACGTTGATCGCTCGCGGCTCGCCGGTTCTATCTCGCAGGCTCGGTGGCGCCCGTCACCGGGATGCGGTAGCCAAGGCCGATCCTGACGACGTGCTGGTCGGAATCGAAGTTGAACACCAATGGATCGATCAGCACGCTTTGTGAATCGAACTCGGTGTAGCGGTACTCGATCCTCGCTGTCAGGTTGCCGGCGATCAGCGTCTCGATGCCGCCGCCGAGGGACCAGCCGGTCCAATCGGAGACGTCGAACGAGCCTGCGCTGCAGCCGCAGATCGTGAGGCCGAACGGCTCGCCCTCGGCTTCGGTGTAAGCAACGAGGAGATAGATCAGCGTTTGCGGCGAGGCGAGAAACCCGGCCCTGCCGCCGACGCTCCATTGATCGCCCATCGGCAGGGTGGCGGAGATCGCAAAGTCCAGATCAAACGTTGCCTGGGAGTCCTGCCTGGCCCAGTCCGCAAACACGCCGACCACGAGCAGCGGCATCACCTGCAGATCGCAACCTGCGCTGAGACCCAGCTGGAGGTCGTTATCGAAACTGTCGAACGCCAGGACATCCGGAAACCCCAGCACCGACAGACCCGCGTCGTGGCTCACGCGGGTCGCGCCGCCGAAAGCGCCTAGATGGCAGGCGGTCCAGCCGGCTCGTGCACTTCCGGCTGTGAGCACAAACACAGTGAGCGCCAGAGCTACGGCTCCAAGCGCTTTCAGGGCAGATACCTTCACCGAGGCGCTCCCCCATCACGGGAAACGCGGCACAGGGATGCAGCTCTTCGCAGATTCGCTACAGCAGTGCCATTGGGCGGTGCCCGTGTCTTGCGGCGGGACGTCAGCCCTCCGGCAGGCGATTGACCTTGCCCGACCACTCCGACCGGCATGCTTTCAGAGTTGTGAACGACGGCCCATAGGTTGCTGCGGCCCGGGTGTGCTGTATGCTGTTGGCGTCAAGCCGAGCACAAAGCAGCATTTTCGGGCAATCAGTTGAACCAAGACGCACTGGCACATACCTAGTCGAGGAAGTACGATGGCGGCTTAGGGGGTAGCAAGTAGAAGGAGCGCACACATGGCTGTCCAGATCGTCATGGATCGCACAGGTGACACGCGGCACGAGTTCGATGCTACCGATGCAAGAGCGGTGTCACTCGCAGAGAAGCGTTTCAAAGAGCTGACGGGCCGCGGGTTCCGTGCGGTTGCGCTGGGTAAAGGCGGCGCTCCCGGCAAGGTCATCGGCAGGTTCGATCCCGAGGTCGAGCGGACCCTGTTCATCCCGCAGCTGCAAGGCGGCTGATGAGCCGCGTCCGCCGGGCTCTGAGGGCTCTGGTACGCAGAGCCCTCAGGCAGCACGGCGACGAGACGCCCGTGCTGACCGGCGTCGTGTTGAACACCGACCGCGAGGCCGGCGAGCTCTGGCCATCGCGCAGGATCGCCGATAGCCGGCGTTCCTGGGTGCCGACCGAGCGCAGCGACGAGTGGTCCGGCTGGGAGCCGCCGTCCGCGGACGTGCGCGCCCTGCGCCGGGCTGTGCGCCGCGATGCGTATGCCTACCCTGAGCTCATCGGCGAGCCCAATCTCGACCCGCGGCGGCGGCGGCGCTCGCGCATCTCCGAGCAGATCGAGCGGCTGGCGCAGAACCTGAGGCCGCGGCGGGAGAGTGCGCTGTTCTTTGCGGTCGGGCGCCGGCTGTTCGAGGATGAGGGGAGCGCGGAAGCGCAGGAGCGCGGTCTCCGGCTGCTGAAGGATAGCCTCTCTTCGGCTCAGCTCGAGCAGTACGAGCGCTACAGGTACTTCGAGGTCATCGGCGGGCGGACCGGGCGGCGCTATCGCATACGGCACGGCCGCATGATGAACATCGACCAGCTCGACGGGCGCGGACGGCACATTTGCGGATGGTGCTTCTTCCCCGAAGGGCACCTGGTTGCCGGCGACGTGATGCTGGCACAGAAGCTGGCGCTCGAGCTATTCGAGCCTGAGGCGCTCGAGATCGCCAACCGGTTCTGAGGGCGGG
>JBIOVC010000325.1:0-6704 GCA_044867545.1 Hyphomicrobiaceae bacterium
GGCAACCGCGGTTCGACGATTGCTGTTGGGCGCCCCGCGGCCTGACGGCCGCAGCCGGGCCCTACCGCGCGGGCCTGAGGCGGCCCGCGCGCCCGAGCCCCGCCTGGCGGCGGGTCTCGGCCCATTCGGGTTTCGGTCCCTGGCGCGGACCATGACGCTCGAGCGTCGATGCCGGCCATGCCACCCACATGCACGACATTCGTCGACCGTCACACCGTCGGCCGCGACGCTGCAGAGTGAGAGTTCGGCGGCTGTCGCCGTGACGGGCTTGGAGAGGCCGGGAGAGGGTCTCCTGGCGGCCCGTCATGGAGAACAGTCCCATGACCCGGTCCGCCTGGCGTGCTTCAGCGCACGCCCGCGCTCCCACCGATCGCACAAGTCTCTACGAGGATATCACCAACAGGATCATCGCCGAGCTGAAAGCCGGCCGCCTGCCCTGGGTGCAGCCATGGGGCTCGGCGAGTGTGAATGCACCGCTCGGGATCCCCAAGAATGCCGCGACGGGGCGCAACTACTCGGGCATCAACGTTCTGATCCTCTGGGGTGCCGTGGTCCAGCACGGCTACGCGGTCCAGAACTGGCTCACGTACCGGCAAGCCTTGGGACTGGGCGGCAACGTGCGCAAGGGCGAGCGCGGCACGACCGTCGTCTATGCCGACCGCTTCATCCCCGACGACGAGCGCCGACGTGCGCACCATGACGGTGAGGCGCCGCGCGCGATTCCATTCCTCAAGCGCTTCACCGTGTTCAATGTCGCGCAGTGCGAGGGCCTGCCCGAGGACATCGCTGCGAACGTCGCGCCGGCGGCGACTCACCTCATCCTGCCGCAAGTCGAAGAGCTGATCCGGGCAACTGGCGCCGACATCCGCATCAGCGGGGATAAGGCGTACTATGATGTGGCGGGCGACTTCATCCGCGTGCCGCCGCCGCAGGCCTTCTTCGAGCCCATAAATTGGCACCGCACCGCGCTCCATGAGCTCGGCCACTATGCCGGAGTTCGGCTGGATCGCGATCTGTCGGGGGCGTTCGGCTCGAAAAAGTACGCGTACGAAGAAATTGTCTGTGAGCTGAGCACATCGTTCGTCTGCGCGGCGCTCGGCATCGTGCCGACCGTACGGCACGCCGACTACATAGGCGCTTGGGCCGAGATTCTGCAAGAGGACAACCGCGCCATCATGCGCGCCGCCTCGCAGGCGAGCAAGGGCGCCAATTGGTTGCTCGGCTTCCTGCCTGGCGCCGAGCACTTCGGCATGACCGATCGCGAGCGGGAGGCGGGGCAATGAGCGCGTCCGTCTTCCCTGGAGGAGCGCCGTCTTTCGACCAGGCGCCCGGCATTCGCCTCCGCGTGCTGAGCCTCGGCGCAGGTGTCCAGTCGACCACGCTCGCCCTGATGGCGGCGCACGGGGAGATCGGTCCCATGCCGGATTGCGCCGTCTTCGCCGACACAGGCTGGGAGCCGGCGGCGGTCTATCAGCATCTCGACTGGCTGCGGTCGCCCAATGTCCTGCCATTCCCGGTGCATATCGTCTCGGCCGGGGACTTGCGTGCCGACCTCCTCGCAGGCGGGCAAGGCAAGCGCTGGGCCTCGATCCCGGCCTTCACGCGCAATGTGACGTCGGCAGGCACCGAGCTTCCGGTCTATGACGAGGACGAGAACGGCGGGCCCATCATCGTCGGCTCGCGGGTCCTGGCGGCCGACCTCGTCGAGATCGGCATGATCCGGCGCCAATGCACCGGCGACTACAAGATCGTACCGATCCGCCGGAAGGTGCGGCAGATGCTCGGTATCGCCGGCCGGCGTTCGCCGACCTCGCCGGTGGCAGAGCAATGGATCGGCATCTCGCTCGACGAGGCCATCCGGGCAAAGCCGTCGTTGGAGGACTGGCAGGTCAACCGTTGGCCGCTCGTCGAACGAGGCATGACACGTCTGGTTTGTCTGCGCTGGCTGGAGCGGCACGGCTATGCGCTGCCTCCGAAGAGCGCTTGCATCGGCTGCCCGTTCCATTCCGACGACCATTGGCGGCACATGCGCGACCACGACCCCGATGCCTGGGCGGATGCCGTCTCGGTGGATCGCGCCATCCGCACCGGGTTCCGAGGGATTCGCGGCGAGGTCTATCTTCATCGCTCCGCCGTGCCGCTCGATCAAGCCGATCTTTCGACGGCCGCCGAGCATCGCCAGCTCGATCTCTGGCCGAACGAATGCGAGGGGATGTGCGGTGTCTGAGGCCCCGCCGGAGAGTGGGAGGGAGGCGGGCGTTTCCGTGACGGGTTGGAGGTCGAGAGAGAGGCTCCCGGCCGGCCCGTTGCGGAGAACCTCCCATGGCCAAGTCGCAACCCAAGATCGCCTTGAGCGAATCCCGGGACATTCCCTTCAGCAAGCTCATCCTCAGCCAGTCCAACGTGCGTCGGGTCAAGGCCGGCGTGGCGATCGAGGAACTGGCCGAGGACATCGCCCGGCGCACGCTGCTGCAGAGCCTGACCGTCCGGCCGGTGCTGGACGAGAGCGGTGCCGAGACCGGCATGTACGAGATCCCAGCCGGCGGCCGGCGTTACCGGGCACTGGAGCTGCTGGTGAAGCAGAAGCGCCTCGCTCGCACGGCGCCGATCCCCTGTATTGTCCGCACCGGCGGCATTGCCGAGGAGGACAGCCTTGCCGAGAACGTGCAAAGGGCCCCGCTGCATCCCCTCGATCAGTTCCGAGCTTTCCTGGCGCTGCGGGAGAAGGGCCAGTCCGAGGAAGAGATCGCTGCGGCGTTCTTCGTCTCGGTCGCGGTCGTGCGCCAGCGCCTGCGGCTCGCGTCCGTCTCGCCGAAGCTGCTGCAGATCTATGCCGAGGACGGTATGTCCCTGGAGCACGTCATGGCGTTCACCGTCAATCCCGACCACGAGCGCCAGGAGCAGGTGTGGGACGCGCTGCAGCGCGTGCCGAGCAGGCAAGCCTACCAGATCCGCCGGATGCTCACCGAGGACGCGGTGCGCGCGTCCGAGAGGCGGGCGCGGTTCGTCGGCATCGCCGACTACGAGGCGGCCGGCGGCATCGTCCTGCGCGACCTGTTCGAGCCCGATGACGGCGGTTGGCTGCAGGACCCTGCCCTCCTCGACAGGCTCGTTGCGGAGAAGCTCGAACGCGAGGCGGAAGCGGTCCGTGCCGAGGGCTGGAAGTGGGTCGAGGTCGCCCCCGATTTTCCCTACGGCCACACCTACGGCCTGCGTCGCCTCAGCGGCACGGAGGTCGCCGTGACCGACGAGGAGACGGCCGCCCGCGACGCCCTGAAGGCGGAATTCGACAAGCTCGAGGAGACCTACGCCGAGGCCGAGGAGATCCCCGAGGAGGTCGACAAGCGCCTCGGCGAGATCGAGACGGCACTGGACGCATTCGAGCGGAGGCCCATCCTCTATGATGCAGCCGAGGTGACGCGAGCCGGCGCCTTCGTCAGCATCGACACGTCCGGCGTGCTCCGCGTCGAGCGCGGCTACGTGCGGCCGGAGGATGAGGCGCCGGTGGATCCTCCCGGCGACGCGGACGCCGAGCATGAGGCCGGCGGCAGCAAGCCGCGCGTCTCCTCGAACGGCTCGGCCACGCCTCACGATCCCGGCGCCCGTCCTGCCGACCCGGGCGCGGAGACCGAGGAGGAGGACGAGGGCGTCCGCCCGCTCTCCGATCGCTTGATGACGGAGCTCACCTCGCACCGGACGCTGGCCCTGCGCGAGGCGGTCGCCAACGATCCCGACACCGCCTACCTCGCCGTGCTGCATGCGCTTTGCCTCAAGCTGTTCTATCGCATCGCGCTCGACAGCTGCCTGGAGGTGGACGCCAAGAGCGTGCTGTTCGGCTCGCAGGTCGAGGGCCTCGGCGGCATGGCGTACGCGACGGCGATCGACGCGCGGCATGGGCGCTGGTCGGCCCAGCTGCCGAAGGACCCGGCGGAGCTCTGGGATGCTCTCGCCGATCTCGACAGCGACAGCCGGCAGGCGCTGTTCGCCCACTGCGTCGGCCTCACCATCAACTCCATCTACCAGCCCTACGACCGCAGGCCGAAGGCCATCGCCCATGCCGACCGTCTGGCGCTGGCCGTCCAGCTCGATATGGCGGAGGCGGGGTGGCGCCCGACGGTGTCGACCTATCTCGGCCGCGTCACCAAGGCCCGGATCCTCGAAGCCGTCCGCGAGGCGAAGGGCGAGAAGGCCGCAGAGCTGATCGTCGGCCTCAAGAAGGCGGACATGGCCCGCGAGGCGGAGCGCCTGCTGGAAGGCACCGGCTGGCTTCCTGAGCCGCTGCGGTTGCGCGGCGGCGATCACGCCCTAGGCGGCACGGAGTCTCTGCCGGCATTCCTCGCCGACGGCGCCAACGACGAAACGACCTCGGTCGCCGCGGAGTAGCCCAACGGCCCGCCGCTCAGCGGGCCAATTCAACCAAGGCTTATCATCGCCTCCCGCCATGGCGCGCTGGAGCACCGCCCTTTGCAGGAAAGGGCGCCGGCGCGGGGACCGTCTGCGGGTCCTGCCCGTAGCCACTAAAGGCTATGCGCCGCCACCAGAGCGATACAGCCTCAGCCCCCGACTTTGTAGGGGCTTTTCTTCTGCAGGCATCGGGCAGGCCGCTCGCTCCCATCGCGAAGTGGCGCCTTCCAGAGTGAGAGGACAAGCCGGCACGGGCGAGCCGGCCGGGATCGAGAGAGCCCGCGGCTCCATCCCTCCCCTCACGCCCCGAGACCTCCACCATGACGACGCCCTTTGCTGTCGCGGCTGCCACGGCCGCATCCCTCACCAGCGCGCCTGAAGCTGCCGATCGTGCTGCCGCCCATCTCCATGCAGCGCAGCTCCTTCTTCCCGATCTCGAATGCGGACGCCGCATCGATGCCGCCAGGCTCCGCGCCGCAATGGAGCAGGCCTTCGGCGGCAGCGACGCCGACGGCACCTGGGACTGGAAGAGCGCCTACGACACCTGCGAGGCCGCTACCGTCCTGTTCCTGCGCAGGTTCGGACGCGCGATGGCCGCACGCGCCGGCTCACCCGACGCCCTGCTGTCCATGCTGGAGAAAGTGGCAGGCCTCCTCCCCACCCACACGCTACGCTCCGAGGAGAGCGAGACATTCCAGCAATTCTCGACGCCGATCGCACTGGGACTGGCGGCTAGCATCGCGGCGGCGATCTCACCGACGGACCACGTCCTTGAGCCCTCGGCCGGAACCGGGTTGCTCGCCATCTTTGCGGAGCTGGCAGGCGCCTCGGTCACGCTCAACGAGCTCGCCGAGTCCCGCGCCGGCCTCCTGTCCCATCTCTTCCCCGGCCTCGCCGTAACCCGCTTCGATGCGGCACAGATCGACAATCACCTCGACGCCGGCCCGAGCCCCAGCGTCATTCTGATGAACCCGCCATTCTCGGCACTCGCCAACGTCGACCGCCGCCGGATGGACGCAGCGATCCGTCACGTGTCGTCGGCGCTGGCGTGCCTCGCCGAGGGCGGGCGCCTCGTCGCCATCACGCAGGCGAGCCTCGCACCGGACAGCCCGGTCTGGCGCGAGGCTTTCGAGCATCTCCAGAAGCGAGGCATCGTCGTCTTCTCGGCCGCGATCGACGGCGCGGCCTATGCCCGGCACGGCACCAGGGTCGAGACCCGCCTTACCGTGATCGACAAGCGGGCTGCCGCGGACGCGACGGCGCTCCCGGCTTCGCGCGGCACGGCCGCGGATGCCGCCATGCTGCTGCACTGGGTCATGGACTCCGTGCCGCCGAGACTGCCCGTCGCAAGCGCATCGCCGTCGCGGCATGCGAGGTCGTCGGCGTGCGTGTCACTCAGGCGAGGGCAGCGCCGATCTCTCTGGGTCCCTGTGAAGCCGACAGCACGATCGCAGCCAGCAGACGGCGAGGTCATCGAGCTCTCGTACGAGACGGTCGACTGGAAGCCGGCCGAGGGTGCGCACCTCAGCGAAGCGCTCTACGAGGACTACGCGCTGCAATCCATCCGCGTCCCCCACGCGCGGGCACATCCGACGCAACTGGTGCAGTCGGCAGCGATGGCCTCGGTCGCGCCGCCCAAGCCGACCTACCGGCCCCACCTCCCCGCGCGTGTCATCTCGGAAGGCCTTCTGTCCGAGGCGCAGCTCGAAAGCGCCATCTACGCCGGCGAGGCGCACGCCTCGCATCTCGCCGGAGCATGGACCGTCGACGCCACCTTCGACGTGGTCGCTGCCGCCCCCGACGACGCCAAGGGTGCCATGCGCTTCCGGCGCGGGTGGTTCCTGGGCGACGGCACCGGCTGCGGCAAGGGCCGCCAGGTCGCGGGCATCATTCTCGACAACTGGCTCAAGGGCCGCCGTCGGGCCTTGTGGATCTCCAAGTCCGAGGCGCTGATCGAAGACGCGCGCCGCGACTGGTCCGCCCTGGGCCAGGAGCGGCTGCTGATCCAGCCGCTGGCGCGCTTCCGCCAGGGCACGCCAATCCGGCTCGACGAGGGCATCCTGGTCGTCACCTACGCCACGCTGCGCTCGGCCGAGCGCGAGGGCAAGGCCTCCCGCCTGGACCAGATTCTCGCCTGGCTGGGCCGCGAGCCCGGCTCGGAGACCGCTCCCAGCTTCGACGGCGTGATCGTGTTCGACGAGAGCCACGCCATGCAGAACGCGGCCGGCGGCAAGACCGAGCGCGGCGAGGAGATGCCGTCGCAGCAGGGCCGCGCTGGCCTGCGCCTGCAGCATGCCCTT
>JBIOVC010000326.1:0-3912 GCA_044867545.1 Hyphomicrobiaceae bacterium
GTGCACCGCTTCCAGAAGTTCCCGATGAACATCATCCGCCCGTCGAACGCCTATTGCCCGGGCCAGCTTCTGCACCGCGTGATCCCCAAGGTGATCTGGTGCGGACTGACCGGCAACAAGCTGCCGCTGCACGGCGGCGGGCGGGCGGAGAAGTCCTACATCCACGCGCGGGATCTTGGGCGAGCAATCCATCTCATCGCCGAGAAGGCCCCCCTCGGCGCCATCTACAATGCCGGCCCGGCGAAGCCGACCTCGATCCGCGACGTGGTCGAGCGCACCGCGGCGGCGATGGGCATCCCCTTCGACCGGATCGCCGAGGTGACGGCCGACCGCCTCGGACAGGACCAGCGCTACTGGCTCGATAGCTCCGCGATCGGGCGCGACGTCGGATGGGAGCCGCGCATAAGCTGGGACGAGGGTCTCGCCGAGATGGTCGCCTGGGGCCGCAAGTACGAGGCGGAGCTCCGGTCCTGGCCGACCGAGTACGTGCTGCGCGCCTGATCCTTCGAGGCCGAGATGACGATCCAAGCCGCACTTGAAGAGCCGCCGTCCCGCGCCTTACGCAGCGCACTCGATAGAGCGGCTTCGCGCCGGCGCTGCCTTGCCTATCGTCGCCGCATCCTCGAGGTCTCCCAGCAGGTCACCGCGCTGCACGTGGCGCCCGCCTTCTCCTGCATCGAGATCGTCGATGTCATCTACCGCAACCTCATGCGCTGGACAGCGCCGGGCGTGTCCCCCGACGTGTTCCTGATGTCGAAAGGGCACGGCTGCCTCATCCAGTACGTGATCCTGGAGGAGATGGGCGTGCTGACGCGCACCGACCTTGACCGCTACTGCAAGCCCAACGGGCGGCTCGGCGCCCACCCGGACTTCGGTGTGCCAGGCATCGCCGCGTCCACCGGCTCGCTCGGTCACGGCATGGGGATTGCGACGGGCATGGCCTATGCAGAACGGCTGCAGAAGCGGGACGGCAAGGTCTACCTGCTGCTGAGCGACGGCGAATGCCAGGAAGGTTCCACCTGGGAAGGCGCCATGATGACCGCCAACCTGCAGCTCGACAACCTGGTCGCATTTGTCGACCTCAATGACTTTGGCGGCCTGGAGCGCATGAGCGAGAGCCACCCGGCCTTCCATCCGCTCGCCGACAAGTTTGCTGCCTTCGGCTGGGACACCGCGGAAGCGAACGGCCATGATGCAGAGACGATCTTCGCTGCGGCCAACGCCGCCAGGCAGGACCGGCCCCTCGCCGTCATCTGCCGGACCGTCAAGGGCAAGGGCGTCTCGTACATGGAGCACGTGCCGATCTGGCACTACCGCTCGCCCAATCCGGAGGAATACCGGCGGGCGCTCGCAGAGCTTCAGGAAATTTCCGAATAGACATTCGCACGCTGGGGACGGCGAGATGCGCAACAAGTTTGCCGACGTGTTCTATGAGCTGGGCAGCGCCGACCCGCGGCTCTGCGTGGTCGTCGCCGACATCTCGCCGGCGGGTTCCATAGCGAAGTTCCGCGCCAAGTTTCCACATCGCTTCATCAACACCGGCGTCGCCGAGCAGATCATGATCGGGATGACGGCCGGCATGGCGCAGCGGGGCTTGAAGCCCTTCGCCTACACCATCGCCACCTTCGCCCTCTACCGGCCCTTCGAGTTCGTGCGCAACGACCTCTGCTACCAGGACGTGCCGGTGACCATCGTCGGCATCGGCGGCGGCGTCACTTATTCGACGCTCGGCGGCACGCATCACGCGCAGGAGGACGTCTCGATCGCCTGCACCATCCCGAACCTGAGCGTCATCGTGCCCTGCGACCCGGCCGAGACCGAAGCCGCAACGCGCTGGTGCGCCGCGCAGGAAAACGGTCCCGTCTATCTGCGCCTCGGCAAAGCCGGCGAGCCTGACCTGTCGGCACGCGCCACGACGCCGTGGATCTTCGGCAAGGTCCGGGAGCTGCGCGGGGGCTCTGATGTCTGCATCCTCACCTATGGCCCGATCGCGAAGCGCGCCTTCGAGCTCGCCGACCGGCTGGCGGAGACCGGACGCAGCACCGCCATCTACAGCGTCCACACGCCGAAGCCCCTCGACCGCGAGGGCCTGAGCGCGCTGATGCGGCGCTTCCCGCACGTCGTCATCATCGAGGAGTGCGCGCCCTACAGCGGGCTTGCCATGCGCTGCAAGGAGCTGGCCTGGGACACCGGCGCCCGCTGCCGCATCGACGCCTTCACACTGCAGGATGCGTTCATCCACTGCTACGGCTCGCACGACGATCTCCTAGCGGCGCATGGACTTGGCGCCGGCGACATCGCCGCCCGCGTGCTCGCCGCCTGAATCCGCGCAGGCGCCAGACCGGAGACCCTTGGTGGAAGCCATCGATTTCAGCATCGAGCGTACGCGGACGGAAGCGGCCGTCGATGACATCCTCGCCGGTATCCGCGCCTGGCGCTTCTGGACGATGCTCGGATGGGGCGACATCCGCCAACGCTATCGCCGCTCGGTGCTGGGACCGTTCTGGATCACCTTGAGCACGGCGCTGATGATCGGCGCGCTGTCGGCGATCTATGGTGCCATCTTCAAGATGCCGCTCAGCGAGTATCTACCCTATCTGGCCGCCGGACTGATGACCTGGCTCTTCGTCTCCGCCACCATCAACGAAGGCACCACGGCGTTCATATCGGCGGAGGGCATCATCAAGCAGTCCTCGATCCCGTTGACGATCTACGTGCACCGGGTCGTATGGCGCAACCTGCTCGTGCTCCTGCACAACCTCGTCGTGCTGGCGATCATCTTCCCCTTTGTGCGGCCGCTCACGGCGCTCGATCCGGTGGCCCTCGCCGTCGGCCTCGCGCTCGTCGTGGCGAACCTATCGGTAGCCTGTTTGCTGATTGCTGCCCTCTCCACGCGCTACCGCGATCTGCCGCCCATCACCGCGAGCCTGACCCAGGTGATGTTCTATGTGACACCCATACTCTACGATCCGAGCCAGCTTCCGGGAGGAATGCGGGCCATCGCCCACTACAATCCGCTCTACCACCTGATCGATGTGCTGCGGCGGCCGTTGACCGGCGATACGCCGGAGACGGCGAGCTACGTCGTCGCCACCGGAATGCTCCTCGCCGGCGGGCTCGTCGCATTCCTCTTCTTCCGCCGGTTCCGCGGCCGCATCGCCTACTGGCTCTGATCCATGCTCAAGAGGAACGACCAGCATCCGCTGCGTGAATGCCGGCTGACGCTGCGCAACGTGACCGTCGAGTTCCCCGTCTACGGCGTCAACGCGCGCTCGCTCAAGAGCCACGCCGTGCGGCTGACCACAGGCGGTCTCATCAGTGCGCCCGATTCCTCCCGCGCCGTCGTCACCGCACTCTCGGACATCACACTCGACATCCGGGACGGCGATCGCGTCGGCCTAGTCGGCCACAACGGTGCCGGCAAAACGACGCTGCTCCGCGTTTGCGCCGGCGCGTATGAGCCGGTGTCAGGTGCCTTCCGCCGTGTGGGGCGCACGTCGTCGCTCTTCGACATGTCCTACGGCTTCGAGGCGGGCGCGACGGGTCTCGAGAACATCGTCATTCGCGGCATGTATCTGGGGCTCGATCGCCAATGCCTGCTGGCGCGGCGCGACGAGATCGCGGAGTTCTCCGGCCTCGGCCCCTACATCAACATGCCGATCCAGACCTACTCGGTTGGCATGCTGATGCGGCTGGCGTTCTCCATATCGACGTGCGTATCGCCTGAGATCCTGCTGATGGACGAGTGGCTCGCCGTGGGGGACTCGACATTCGTGCACAAGGCTGAGCAGCGACTGATGGACCTCATCGGCTCGACCGGCATTCTCGTCATCGCCACGCACTCCTTCGGCATTCTCGACCGGGTGTGCAACCGGCTGGTGTGGCTCGAGACCGGCCGCATCAAGGCGGACG
>JBIOVC010000327.1:0-2101 GCA_044867545.1 Hyphomicrobiaceae bacterium
GGCCGTTCGTCATCCATCCGAGCCTCTACCCGAAGCTGCCGTTCGACCCGGTCAAGGATTTCGCGCCGATCACGCAGCTCTGCTTCACCGCCAACGTTCTGGTCGTCAACAACGATGTCCCGGCGAAAAGCGTGGCCGAGCTGACCGCGCTCGCTCGCGCGCAGCCCGGCAAGCTCACCTTCGGCTCCGCCGGCGTCGGCACCACCCAGCATCTCTCGGGCGAGCTGTACAAGACCATGGCCGGCATCGACGTCAACCACATCCCCTATCGCGGCATCGCGGCTGTCATCCCGGATCTGCTCGGCGGGCGCCTGACCATGGTGTTCTCCAGTCCCGTCTCGGCGCTGCCGCTCGCGCGCGAGGGCAAGGTGCGCCCGCTCGCGGTCACCTCGCTCACGCGCGCGCCGTCATCGCCCGACCTGCCGACCATGGTCGAGGCGGGCTTCCCCGGCTTCGACGCCACCGCATGGTTCGCGCTGCTGGCGCCGGCCGGCACGCCGGAGCCGATCGTCGCCAAGGTCCATCGCGAGGCGGTGCGCATCCTGGCACTGCCCGACGTGCGCAAGCGCTTCGACGATCTCGGCCTGGTGCCGATGGGCACCTCGCCCGCGCAGTTTGCCGCCGCCATCGCGTCCGAGGCCCCGCTCTGGGCCAAGGTCATCAAGGCCTCGGGCGCCAAGCTGGTGGATTGAGTCTTGAGCTAATGGAGGACTTCCCATGTGCTGTTACATTCGTCGGAGAGCGCGGCGCGACGAAGAGCCCGAGGCATACGACACAGCTTCGCGCGCCCTGCAGATCTTGAACGAGCGGTTCGCCAAGGGCGAAATCGACAAGGCTGAATTCGAGGAGAAGCGCCGGCTCATCTTGCAGTAGCAAGGGCCAGCGCAACCTTGACAGACCGATGTTCGAGTTTCGGGCGATCGCTGCGGTGACGCAGTAGGCTTTTCACTCTCCACAAGGCGGCGATACAAGGGACGCCGACGAGCCGAAAGAGCGGGAGTAACGCCCCGTATCGCCCGATCCATTTTGTGCGGGCGCGGGCCACTGCTGGTGGCCGCTCGTCGAGAGATTGCTTCGGGTCAACTCGCGTCGGTTAGTTAGTTGCGTCCGTGACACGTCTGCTCCACGTCCAACTACAGCCGAAATATTGCGCCGCAGCGAAGCGACGCGATGTGCCAAGAGCGGTCATTCGCGGGTCGAGAAACCGCAAACGGGCTCACGGAATAGGGCGGCGGCAGCGCGATCCAACAATTCGACGATTATCAAAGTCACACGCGTGCGTCAGGAGCTGTGGGTCAGCCCGGACACGGCGAGCAGCAGGATCGCGCCCAACGCCAAGCCAACAACGCCGAGGGCGGAGAACAAAAAGACTTGCCAGCCTTTTAGCCGCGTACGCTCGGGATCATTGAAGAACTCGGTGAGTTCCTTGTTGATCGGAATCACGGTCAATAGCTGCGCCAAACTGGCGCAGAAGCACCAAATGGCTCCCTTGTGCCTCGCCGCCGGAACCGTCCACCAGAGCAGTGCCGCGCCGGCGAGCCAGAACACGAGCACCCAGCGAAGAACGACGAAAGTATGGGAGCCTATGCCATAGCCGGCCACGGAGCCGAGCGCGGTCTGCAGCAGGCAGGATCCTCGCAGCCACGATTCCTTGCACGCGGTTTCGCGTTCGCGCTCGCGGCCGAGATAGCGGATGTCACTGGCGGCGTCGCGGTGGCCCGAATTCGTGAAAGCGGCGGCGAACTGGGCGTAGGGAGTCGGGCTGTAGTCGGGATCGAGCCGCGCCCACCTGTCCCACCACTCTGTGGAACGCGCGCGGAGTTGCGACTTCGTGTCCCCTTCAAATCCTCCGAAATGGGCGAAGGCGAATCCGTCCAGGCGCAGCCGCCGCGGTGCGGTCAGCGCGTCGTCAGCGACCAGCAGATTGCCGACCTTGGCATTGCGCAGGTTCAGGACGTCGGGGTCGCCGCTGCTCTTGGGACAAGCTGCGAGTTTTTGCCCATCGATCCGCAACTCTCCGGCAACAGACGCGCCCGAGAGATTGACATCGGCGAGGCTGGCGCCGCGCAGATCGACATTGCCGCCGACACGGGCGAACGGC
>JBIOVC010000328.1:0-17225 GCA_044867545.1 Hyphomicrobiaceae bacterium
TGGCGAACTTGATCGGGCCGTCGTTGTAGCTGCCCGCGTCCGCCGGCGGCTCGTCCGCGAAGGCTCGGCCCAGCACGAAGGCGGCGGCTACCAGGGCCGCGGCCACCAGCAGCGCTCCGTGGAACGCCATAGCCGGATCGCGTGAGCCCGTTGCGAGCGCCAACCCCAGGGCGATGGCGCCGATCGCCGCGAGCACTGCCATGGCATCGCCGAAGGCCTGCCGTTCCACAGTCGTGTCGCGCATGCTTCTTCCCTTGCACCAGCCCGGCAAACAGGGGCCCATCCCGGTAGGGGAGTTCTCATGGCAAGGAGCAGGGGAGCATTGATGCAAATCAACTGATCACGGTCCGGCTGGTGAAATTTGGCGGCCGGGAATGCCGTGTGCCCCGTAGCTGAGGACCGTTTGGGATCAACATCCGACCCGGCCGCGCGGCTTTGGTTTGTCCGTTTACCTCCCAATAGCGGCCGTAACGGCTGGGGCGGCGAACTGGAGCCGGCCACTGGGTCAGAGGGGCCCCTGCGGTTGAGTCAGGGCCATCAAACAGTCGCAAGGATTGGCCATATTGTTCCCAACGGGTTGTTCCTGTGGACCACGCGCTATTGTCAAAAGAGATACTGAGGAGGGGGTCGATCTGATGTCGCAAAATGCGTCCACCCTCGAAGCACTTCTCGCGCAGCTTCGAGCCCTTGCTCTTATCGGCGCTGCCGCCGTCGGCCTGTCCACCGGTTCGGCGGTGGCCGACGCCAGCCTTCATGTCCTCGCTGGCTCGTGGCGCGGCGACGGGACCATGCTCTTCGAAAGCGGGAAGACCGAAACCATCAGCTGCAACGGCTACTACAGAAGCGTCGGCAACTTGAGCGTCGCCATCCGCTGCAAGGGCACTTCCTCCGATTTCGAGCTGCGCAGCAAGCTGAGCTCCGACGGCGACAAGATCTCCGGGAGCTGGGAGGAGCGCACTTACAATGTGACCGGTGACGCGTCGGGCACCGCTTCCGCCGGCAAGCTCAACGTGCAATTCAGCGGAAGCCTCGAAGGCAGCCTCGAGATGAGTTTTTCCTCAACGAGCCAATCGGTGTCGGTCTCGGTTGACACGAAAGGCGCCGGAATAAAGGGCGTGCGGGTCAGTCTCAATCGCATGTGACAATCGCAATGCCCGCTCGGCTGGTCGATCGCGACATTGTCCGGTAGCCGCGTCACCGGCCGCTGCCACCGCCGCCGCCTCCACCGCCGCCACTGCTGCCGCCGCCGCCGCTGTTGCCACCAGCGTTTCCTCCGCCGGTGCCGCCACCGGCCCCGCTGCCAGGGCCGCCTCTGCCACCGTTGCCACCACCGCCCTTACCGCTGTTGTTGCCGGCGTTGCCGGGGCCGAGGCCGCTCGCACCCAGATTGCCGACGCGCTTGCCGGAGTTGGGCACGTTGCCGTCGCCCGGGCCGCCGGCTCGCGCGTTCCGACCCTGGCGAGGCTCCTGGCGGGAAGCAGAAGGGCCCTTGCCGCGGGCAACCGTGTCCGATCCTGATGCCTCGGCAGGACGACCTTCCCCGGATGGGCGAGCCGGGTCAGCCGGCCCAACCTCGAGTGTAATCGGGATCTTCGTTCTCATGATTGGCGTGGTCACGCCGTTTACATGATACTCGTGGCACAACAGACAGTCTTGACGCGCCATGTTGCTGGTGTGGCAGGTCTGGCAGAGATCTTTCTTCACAGCACCGAAATTGGACACGAAACTTTGCGGATTTCCCTGCTCGTAGCTCTTCAGATAGGGGCGGCCTTCTGCAAGGCTATGGCAGGTCAGACAACCGCGATTCTCCAGGATGCCGAAATGCGGCTCATGGACGAAACTTGTGAAGCGCCCCTGCTTGCTCTCGACGGAAGGCGGGGAGAAATTGACTATCCGCCCCTTGCCCCGGATATCGTCGACGCTGTGGCATTTCGTGCATGACCCCTGAGCGTCCTTGTCAGTGAGGAGAGCAAAGACGGCGGCCGCCGGGCTTCCATCGCCTTTCGGCGCCTGGGGGCCGGTCAGAAAGAGCCATGAGTAGATGAATTTGTCCTTATGGCCTACGGGACGGTAGAAGATCGCATAATCCTGGCGATACCAGCCGCCATATTCAGCCCAGCTCTCCGGATCCACGTCGCTTTGGATGATGATTACCGGCGGAGCCCCTGTCTGAGGTTCAGCCGCCGCCTTAGCCGGGGCTGGCCGCGAGGCTGCGGCGGCCGCAGGTGCAGCGGCAGGGGCGGGCGAAGCGCTGGCAGGCACCTTCGGGGCCTCGGGTGCGCCACCATCGGGGAAGAGCAGGTCGTCGGTCTGGTCCGCCGCTCTGCTCTGAGGCAGCTGGGCGACGACGTAGCCGGTAGCCGGTTTTCGGATCGCTCCCTCAGCCTGAGCTACTTTCTCGGCGTCGTCGATAGCTGCATTGAGCGCGTGAGGCCGTTCGTTGCCGGAGAGCACTTCCTCGACGCCATCGGACCCTGCATATGCCGTGAAGCCTCTTACGGCCGTACCTCCGGGCCCCACGATCCCGCGAAGCTCTTCCTCCGTGGGGTTGAGAAGATCGTCGGTTTGGTCCCCAGCCTTGCTTTGAGCCTGAGGAGGCTGGACAGGTTTGGCTGTACCGGCCGCTTCTCCGCCTGCGGCTGGTGGGCTCACCCTCGAGGCTGCTTGAGGTGCAGGCGAGCCAGGCGGCTCCTTGGGAGACGCCGGTTCCGGCGATTTCGGTCCGGTAAGAACCGGAGTCCAGCCGCCCTGTTCTTGATCACTCGTGTCGCGGCGATCGGCCATTTCCGTGGCGAGATTGGGTAGCCACTCCTGATGCGCGCTGATGACAACATCGCGCGGGATGCTCGCGGTCAGATCGGCAACGAGATTGGCGCTCAGCTCCGCCCCTCCGCCGATGTTGAGGTTGCCCAGAACGTCCGACGCCTTTCCCGAGATCAGTGCATAGAACAGCCTCTTGATCTCCCACACCAGGTTCGCCACCGCCCTGATCTGGGCATCGCTTGCGCGGCTCAGATCCTGAAGGTTCAGGCCGTCCACGGTCTTGATCAGAGCGCGGCCCCGCTCATTCCGGCTGATCATCACCTTCATGAACGGTGTGAGCTCGGCTTCGGATTCAGCCGGCCATTCGCCGATCGAGGCGTTCTTCTTCTGCAGCGTTCGCAGGTCGAGCCCGGGCAGTGTTAGAAAGGCAATGCCTTTCGGACCGCTGACCCGCTCCTTGCCGATGATCTGGTCGAGGTGGCACGAGGTGCACGTCTGATCGAACGGCGCCACGGCCATGACTCGCCTGTCGGCGCGGCTGTCGTGACAGGTCGAGCAGGTGGCGGGAATGCGCCTTGACGGAGAGGTCTTCGCCACTTCCGGGAAGTGTTTGCCGAAATGGCCGGCATGGTCGTAGATGATCGGAGTGCGCCGCTTGAACGGATAGTTCTCGAATTGCGGGTGATGACCGTCGAAGCTGTCGAACTGCACCATGTGGCAGGAGCGGCATTGCTCGTTGGAAATCTTGTTCAGATTGAAATTGACGCCCTGATGCTCCTGGTGACACGTCGCGCAAAAAAGACCGCGTGCGACCATGTCATGGGTTGGGAAGGCGGTGCTCTGCGCGCGGGCAGATTGCGGCGCACGTGTCCTCGCAGCGATCTTCGTCAGCCGCCTGGTGCTCTGCTCCAGCACCTCGGCCGAAGCGCCGTGCGCGTTGAAGGCCGTGTCCGACATCTTGTGGCAGGTGAGACAGGCCTGGCTGTCGGCTAGCGGATCGCCGGCGACGAGGCCGTGTATCCAGCTCAATTTGCCACTGCCGCTCTTGGTGTGGCAGGCGCTGCAATTTTCGATTGCGCCGTGAGCGCTCGTCAGCGGCCCCGGCATCAGGAATTGCAGGAACTGTGTATCCTTGGAGAGAAAGAGGACCGACCCCACGCAGACGATGGTCACGAGAGCCAGGATCACGGCCAGACGGTCGCGCAGGGAGCCGGGCGGCGCCCGCCTCTCGGCCTTCGGCGGCCGAACCGATCTGGTCCGTACCGGTCGCCGCATCACCAGGCCCCCGATGAAAAGGAATAGACGACAAGGACGTGCAGCACCGTCAGCACAATCAGCGCATAGGTGACAGGCACATGCACGAACAGCCAGCCCTTGGTGAGCCCCAGATAGACACGCGCGAAATCGAGTTGATCCTTCTCGACCACCAGGCTCCTGATGGCGACAAGCTTCTCCTGGCTCTCCTGGTCGACATAGCGTGACAGGCTGTCGATCTCGTCAGTCAGCCGTTTAAGTGGGCGCTGCGAGCCGATGAGGTGGGCGGCGGAATTGCGCTGTCCCTGGAAAAAGTCCCGCAGGTGGTTGGTGTAGAGGTCCATGATCCAGGCATTATAGGGCGGCGCCGGCAAGGCAATCGCAGCGGCGGCCGGACCGGTCCTGGCGACGGCAGCGTGGACATCGCGCGCCAGCTCGGCGCGTCGGGTGGGGATGCGATCATAGCCGATGCGCTCGTCGAGCCCGCTCTTGGACTGCAACGACCAGGCGAGATAGGTGCCGAAAATGCCGCTCAGAGCCACCAGCGCGAAGCTCGCCCACAACGCCCATTCGAAGCCGGTGTCCGGCAAAGAGAAATCCGAATGCGAAACGAAGGCGGCGATCAGCAGATAGCCGAGGAGAATGTGGAATTTTCGCCAGCGCGTGGCGGATTTCGGCGACAGGCTCGCCGTTTTCTTGGCGATGTGGAAATAGAGCTGCAGGCCCATGCCGCCGGCAAGCACCCAGCCGTCGAGGTAGCGCGGGTCGCGGAGCCCGTTGCCGTAGATCCAGACGAGCCAGAACAGGCCGCCGGAGGTCGCCGCGATCAGAAGGACCTGGACTGTCTGGCTGGCGAGATATCTCACCGAGCCCGAAACGCGTCCGCCGATCGAGACGTCAGACGTGTGCCGCGCCGCTGTTCTCACGACGGTCCCCCAAGGTCACCCATCGCGGTGGTTCTTTCCCCATCGAGCCCATTCAGGTTGTTGTTGTTGTCGTTGCCAGCCGGCCGGGATCAATTGACTGCGCCAGCTTGTCTCGCCGTGCCCTTGAACTTGTCCGGTGCGGGAATCAGGCTGTCGAGCCCAGCCATCGAGCCGCCGTCATACTTCTCGGTGATGCTCGCGAGCAGCTTGGAGACGCCGTCAGCGGCAGCCGTCAGGAAGCGTTCATTGCTCAGCTTCAGCCCGGCCGAATAGGCATACTCGACCATCTTTGCGATTTCCGGCACGTTCGGCGCAGCTTTCGCTGCGGCGGCGAGCTGCTTGCGCGCCCGGTCGACACGCTTAGCCATCTCGAAGGCGTAACGCTTTCTCGCCGTCGCTCGGCCGACCGCGCGGAGGCCGGTCTCGAGCTCGACGCCGAGGCCGACGAGGTAGAGCATTCGTTTGCGTCCTGCGCCGGCCGGAACGTTGTCCTTGCCCTTGGAGTGCCAGGTATTGTGCCGCACCTCACCCTGCGACCAGGACACCAGCTCGAAGGCGCTGCCGGCAGGATGACCGCCCTTGTTCACGAGATCCTCTTGCGGCACGACATGGCAGCCGTAGCAGTTCTTCGCCAGCCGATAGAGCGAGGAGGGCCTGATCATCCCCTTGGAATCGGCGAGCTTCAAGCGCGCCTCCGCCTCGGCCTTGGTCTCGGTCTTCTCGGTCTTGCCGCTGAACTGGCTGTGGACCTTGATCCAGTCCTCACCGGCGCTGTGGCAAGATTCGCAGGAGATGCCGGCAATCGGCTGCTCTCTGCTTTCCTTCTGCTGCACTGTGTAGTGGCAGGTCAGGCACAAGCTGTCCGATCTGATGCGCTGAACGCCCATCTTTTCCGCGATCTCGTTCGCTTCCTTCCGGCGCGGCATCTCGCGAAAGGTCTTGAAGTGATGCGTCTCCTTCCAGGCCTCGGCCTCCTGCTTGTGACATTCGGCACAGGCATTCGGACCGACGATCTTGGCCGGATCAGACGCACCTGCGCCGGCCGCGGCAAAGCCGAAAATCATCAGCAAGCCGCAGAGACAAAGCACTGAAGACCGGAGAGGGGCCCAGGGCCCGAGTCCAATCGACCAAAGCCTGCACGCTCTAAGTACGAAAATGGCTTCTCACCCTTGCTTCAGCCATCCTGTGCGCCTGCATCGGCCGTTCCCGCCGGTCGCGGGGCCGATCGAGAGCGGGCTGGCCCACCTTCCGGCTGGTGGGCACAGCGAGCCACCCCATGGCGCGGGTCAGAACGCTTTCCTCGATCGTATCGTCGGTCGTCGGCAGGAACGGATCCGCATAGCAAGCCGCGCCGACCTGCGCTGCGATCGATTTGATCGAATCGACCATCCCCGGCACGCCGCAGGCGTAGAGCACATCGGTCGGCAGCAGGCGCGGCAGATAGTCGGTCGGCCGACCCAGCTTCACCGCATCGGTCAAGGTCTGCGGTGTGCTGCAGACAGGTACGACGACGACATTCGGGAAGCGGGAGAGCCGCACGAGAGCCGGGCCCATATAGAGAGACTGGATGGTGCGGCCGCCGGCGATGATGATCATCCTGCGCTCCGGGTTTTCACGCAGCGCAGCGACGGCGATCGACCAGATCGGCGCAAAGCCGGTGCTGGTGGCGACGAGAACCAGCCGGCTGTCCAGATTGGGCCGGAAATGCGCCGAGCCATAGGGCCCGGTCAGCTGCACCCGATGGCCTGGCCTGATGCGCTTGCCGAGCGATTTGGTGACACGCCCATCCTTCATACGCCGGACATGGAACCAGACCGAGCGGCTGTTTGGATTGCCGTTCAAGGGATGGGTGATGCTGAAGGGGCGGCTCGGATAGCCGTTGAAGCGCACCTGTGCATATTGCCCCGCATGATACGGCAGCGCGCGGTCCGTCCTGATGCCGACCTCCATCACCTCGGGCGACAGGGCGCGCAGTGAGCTCAGCACGCCCTTGACGGTGCGAACACCCGACGGCTGGCCCGCCTCGAACACCGCATCGCCGATGATCCGGCACTGACAGGCATGAACGATGCCCGGCTCGGAGCCCTCACCGCCTCGCACTTCGCCGGATACCAACCGCACGCAGCAGGTGCCGCAGTGGCCGGCGCGACAGTCGTAGGGCAGGTCGATGCCGTTGCTCAGAGCAGCGTCCAGCAGCAGGTCGCCGCGACGCGCCAGAAAGCTATCGCCATTGACAGTGATCTCGTGACTTCTCGCCATCATCTGATCCCGGAAGGCTTCAAGTTCCCCACCTACAGCTGGCGCACGTGACGCGCCGTCGCTGCGCTTCCTGGGATGCTCAGCATGCCGAACATTCTGGATCTGAACACCCACCCACCCTCGTCGTCCCGCGGTACAGAAGCCATGACAATCTGGCGAGAGAGTGGCTCCAGCGGCTTGCGATCCTTGCGGCGATTCGACCTCGTCCAACCGACCCGCCGGCGTTCGAGATGAGCAGCACCTCGACCGGAGATCGGCTGTCACGTAGCCCACCGGCGACCCGCAGATCAAAGTCGAAGCACGATGCTGAAAAAAGAACCGATCGCAGAACTGAATTGCACCGATTAGGCTCAGAACGAACACTGTCGCTAAAAAGATTCCACCTGTTCGCCCAATTTTGATCGCTATCGCATGTTGAGTTCACCTCGGCGGGGGAGCATCGGGGGATGTCGGTGCTCCGGGAATGGGTGTTTGCCCAGAGGGGGTACTCGTGTCCGGTCCGCCAACGCCTTCCACTATACGAACGTTGTGATGCCGGCGCGCGGGGTTTGCTGCTCCCGCGCATCGAGGTCTCACGCTTTGAGCGAAAGGACGGGCGGCTGCTTGCAGCCCGGCTGCAAGGGGGTTTTCCGGATTTCGAAATCCGTTCGGTGATGGCCCGCCAGCATGGAGGCCGCCCGAAATTCATGGGGGAAGAGGTGATGCGAAATGCGATGCTTTCTTGCGCTGTCGCAAGCGCAATAGTGAGCCACACTGCATTCCTCAGCCAAAATGCCGTCGCCGGCTCCAGCAAGGCAGAGCAGGCGCAAGTCGCAGAAGAAGCACAGCCCAGAGTAAGGCTCGCCCAGAGCACAGGAGGAGCCTGGAAAGCCGGCACAGTGATCGGGAGCGCCCAGCAGCAAGTGTCTCCGGATGCGGAAGCCGACGGCCATGGGCAGGTGTCTGCGCTCGCCGCCGCAGCAAGGGCCGAGAAGGGCAAGGAGGCTCCGATCCCGGCGGTCGACGAGGAGACCCTCTCACTCTATCCCACCGCTGCGCAATGCGGCCAGTGCCATAAGCAGATCTACGACGAATGGGCGTCCTCGAACCACGCCTACTCGTCGATCTCGCCGATGTTCCACGCCTTCGAGCAGAAATTCCAGGAGCTGACCAAAGGTACGGTCGGCACCTTCTGCGTGCGCTGTCACCAGCAGGTCGGCACGCAGCTCGGCGAGAACCGCGAAACGCCGCTTTGGGCGATGAGCCAGATCTCGCGCGAGGGGGTGACCTGCATCACCTGCCACCGGGTCAAGGAGCAGTACGGCAAGGTTAATGGCGAGCGCCGTGTCGAGGCGGGCAAGATCTTCGATCCGGTCTACGGCAGTGGCGAGCAGAGCGTCATCAACGACATCATCGCCAACAAGGAATCCTACTCCGTCAAGACCAGCAAAGAGGGGCGGGGCATGGACATCCACAACGGCATGATGACAAACGCCCAGCTCACGAAGTCGGAGTTCTGCGTCAGCTGCCACCAGGTCGCCGTCAACCTCGGCATCAAGCTCGAGATCGTCTGGGATCAGTATCGCGACAGCCCGGCACGCAAAGCCGGCGTCACCTGCCAGGACTGCCACATGGGCAAGGTCCCCGGGAAGCCCGAGGGCTATGCGACCGCACCCTCGGCCATAGTCGGCGGCAAAGAGATCAATCCGGGACGCAAGCACGCCAATCACCGCTTCATCGGCCCGGGCTACTCGATCGCGCACCCCGGCATCTTCCCTCACAACACGAAGGCCCAGGCCTTCACAATGAAGGAATGGCTGGAGTTCGACTGGCGCGCCGGTTGGGGCACGCCTGAGTTCGAGGACAAGGTCGCGCGCAGCAAGACCAAGTTCGATTTTCCCAAACGTTGGGCTGATGCGCTCGACCGTGAAGACGCCCGGCAGATCATCGAGGAGAATCTCGCGAAGCTCGACGAGCGGGACGAAGTTCGTCGACAGGTCATGGAGAACGGCACACAGGTCGACGGTCCCTACCTCGAGAGCGATCCGAAGGTCGGCAGGGATCTGGCGTTCTCCTACAAGATCAAGAACCTCAACTCCGGCCACAATCTGCCGTCGGGCTCGCTCGGTGCGCAGCCGCAGCTCTGGGTGAACGTCGCCCTCATCGATCCCGACGGCAAGAACATCTGGGAGTCCGGCTACGTCGACAGCAACGGCGATCTAGCCGACCTGCACAGCCTCGAGGTCGCGGCTGGCAGAACCAGGGCCGACCAGCAGGTCGTGAATTTCCAGACCAAGTTCCTGACCACCAACGTCAAGGGCACGGACCGCGAGATGTATCTGCCGGTCAACTTCGATATCGACCCGCTGCCCCATCTGCGTCCGCCGGGAGTCCCGACCACCGTTCTCAACCATCCGCCCTTGGTGCGCATGGAGAACCACTCGCTGCCGCCACTGGGTTCGAGGCAGGCCAGGTACCAGGTGCCGGGCGGCCTCATCAAGAAACCCGGCAAGTACCGCGTCGCCTTCCGCCTGCGGAGCCGTGCCGAGCCGATCTACTTCATGCGCTTCGTCGGCGCCGCCAAGGAAATGGAGCGGCGGATGAACGAGCGAATGTTGAGCTTCAAACCCCTGACGGTGGAACTCGATGTGAACCCCTAGGACCTCAGAAGCCGAGAGTGTCGGATCGAGGACCAAAGGAAGTGGGCCCCAGCCCTGTCCCGCCAGGTTTGAGCCAACGTGGAGCTTAGCGTGATTTCTAGCGCAAAAGGTAACCTTCGGTACCGTGTCGGGACGACGACCGCGACTATCGCGCTGGTAGCCAGCGGCTGCATCGTGATCTCCGGCGCGACTGCAGAGCCTGCGGCGGGCCAAAGCAGCGGCGGGGTCGGCAAGGGTGGCTGGTCGACGCAGGTGCTGCCCGGCACACAGGTCGCTCCCGCCGAGCCACCGCAGTACGTGGGCGTGTACTCCGAAAAGAGGACCGGCGAGGCGACCGCAGCCCCAGCGGCACGCACGCAAAGCACGGGCGGCAAGGAGGAAGACCCCTTCCGACCCGATCCGCAGTACGGGGTCAACTACGACTCCCAGTCGCAGGTCGACATCTACGGCGCGAAGACTGCAGTCGAGCCGCCGCGTCCGCCTATCGAGCTCGGTCGCCAGCAATACACTTCCGGTGGATACGACGAGAGCAGCACCATCCTCGGTGAACTCAATCCGCTGCTACCGGGCCTCGCCGTCTACGGCGACTGGCGGACGGCGGTCGCCTACAACAACAACAACGGCAAGGACATCGCCCAGATCGCGACCCGGGTGAACATCGATGTCGATTTCAAGATCACCGGTACGGAGCGAATACACGCCTTCTTCACGCCGCTTCAGGACAACGCAAAGTTCACCCGCTACGAGTTCGGCGGCGGCGGCGGCGACGACGAGTTCACGTTCGAGTCCGAGCTCCACCCGCAGACGCTATTCTTCGAAGGCGACCTCGGCTCGCTCTATTCCGGTTTCTCCGGTAGTGACTCCGGCTACGACCTGCCCTTCACCGTCGGTCTCTTTCCGCTGTTCCTGCAGAACGGGATCTGGGCGAACGATGCGATCCTCGGCGCCGCTTTCACCATCCCCGCGAAGAACTCGGCGTCGCTGGGCCTTGCCAACTTCGACATCACTTTCTTCGCCGCGTTCGACAATGTCGACAACGCGGGTGTCGTGGCGGACGCCGTCTCCGACAACAACAACATCGCCAACGTCTACGGTGTAACGACCTTCATCGACGCCTTCGGCGGCTATATCGAAGCGGGCTACGGCCTGATCCAGGGCCGCGACGAACAGGATGGCCTTCTGGAGCACTACCTGACCGTTGCTTACTCACGGCGGTATGCGAACACCGTGTCGAACACGACCCGCTTGTTCGCAAACTTCGGGGACTACGCTGGCGAGGACGGCGACGGTTTCGCGATCATTTCGGAGAACAGCTTGATCTCGGGCCTGCCGAGTACGCTGATCCCCTACGCCAACTTCTTCATCGGTTTCGGCAACCCCAAGCCCCTGGTTGACGGCAACAACGCCGGTATCCTGAAGAACGTCGGCATCAACTTCGAGACCGACGCGCTGACCGGCTACCCGAAGCTCGACGACACGGCCTCCGACACCTGGGGCGGCGCGAACGGCTTGCAATACCTCTTTAATCTGGATCAGCAACTCGTCTTCGAGATCGCAATGGTGCAGCCCTTCGACGAGGACGAGATCGACGCCGTGCCAGCGCAGTACGGTCTCGGTGTACGCTATCAAATTGCGCTCACGCGGGCTTGGCTGTTCCGAGCCGATGCTACATATCATATCATCGATGGCGCCGACGAAGACAACTTCGGGATGCGCGCCGAGGTCCGCAGGAAGTTCTGACCGCGCGAGGCAATCTCATGAATAGCCGGCATTCATTCGCAACTGTTCTGACAGCTTGCCTACTGGCGGTCGGCTTATCGGCCCTTGCGCCGGCAGCCAATGCCGCACCGGTCGGCCCGTCCTTTCTGAAGCCCGGTGAGAGCGCTCGCAATCATGTGATAGAGATCAAAGCTCGTAGTCGCGACCGACGGATTTTCCTGCCAATAGTTCCGTATATCGCCTATGATTATCCTTATTACTACAGCCGCGGTTATTATCCGACGCATATAGCTCCCGGCTACGTCTACTTTGGTTATCCGTACGCCTATCGCGGTTATTATTGGGTCTATAGTCGAGGTCGTGGATCACCGCGCCGCCAGAGGGCGCATTGATAATCGCGGCGAGATCGCGCCAGAGGTTAACGGAGTCTGCGGATGTCTTGGACGCCCCTGGGCTGGCTTCTTGTTGCCTCCTCGATCGCGATATCGGCGCTCATCTTTCTGCTGCGGTCGGACGCGGCGAGACTTGCTCTCCTCTCTCGGCTGCGGTCATCGAGCCGGGTACTCGGCCATGACACTCGAGGTACCACCGGAACGTTGATTGTGGCTGCCGCGGTCTTTCTCCTCGTTGCAGGCATCGGCGCAGTCACTTCTTATGTGGGAGATCCTCCCGAGGCGACCGGCCCAGGGGACACGGATGGCGAAATGCTTGCGCGTCTCAATGACTTCACGCGCTCTATAGGAAACAAGGAACCAGCGCCCGCGGCTGCAGCCGGCGAACTGCTGCCCGATGTGAACACGATGACCGAGCGGCTCGCTGCTAGGCTCAAGACCACGCCGGAGGACATCAAAGGCTGGCGGATGCTCGGTTGGTCCTACTTCCACACGGGGCGCTATGAACAGGCAGCGGCCGCGTATGCGAAAGCAGTAGAGCTTGATCCGAGTTCGGCCGAGATCAAGCTTTCGCACGAGGAGGCCAAGGCGAAAGCTTCCGAAATCGACAATTTGAAGACGGCTTCGGCCGTGCAGACCGCGTCTGTCGGCAAGGGTGGTGACGGACCAAGCCTCGAAAAGGATACCAAGTCCGAAGCGATGCCTCCGCGCGAGTACGACGCTGCAATCAGATCGATGGTCGATGGCCTGGCACATCGGCTGGAGAACTCACCGCGAGACGTCGAGGGTTGGACTCGCCTCATGCGCTCTCGCATCGTGCTTGGCGAGAGAGAGGTCGCGGCAACAGCGCTCCGCAAGGCGCTCGATGTCTTCAAAGACGACTCGGCAGCGACGGGCAAGATTACGGCCGCGGCGATCGAGCTCGGACTGAAGGCCGAATGACTGCTCTGCACTCTCGCCGGAACTGCATGCGATGACGGCCGACGTGCAGGCGATAGCTGAAGATGCGGGGTCCCTGTGATGGACGATTGCACGATTCACTACAACGCCGTGACGGATGCGCCGCTCCGCTCCAGGCCGGGCGTTGCGATCGCAGCGGTCGCTTCGACGGTGCCAGAGCATTGCATCGATCAGCAGGCAACCCGGGACATCGTGCTCTCCATAGCGCCCGAGCTGCGCAGTCACGAACCCCTCTTTCTCAACACCGGCATCAAGAAGCGCTACTCATGCGTGCCCCTCGGATGGCATTTCGAGTCGCACGGCTGGGAGACGCGCAACCGCGTCTTCCAGGAAGCTGCCGCCGACTTGCTGGAACGCGTGAGCCGGGAATGCATCGAACTGGCCGGCATCGATCTCGATGAAATCGAAGCCATCGTGACGGTCTCGACCACGGGGCTTGCTGTCCCAAGTCTCGACGCGATTCTCGCCAATCGTCTGGGACTTCCCGCCACGATCGAGCGGCTGCCCATTTTTGGCCTCGGCTGCGCGGGGGGCGTGAGCGGCCTTGCGCGCGCGGCCCGGATGGCGCAGTCGCTGCCCAAAGGCAATGTACTGCTCCTCGTTGTGGAGCTGTGCACCATCAATTGCCGCAACACCGACCATTCGATCAAGAACTTCATCTCGACCGCGTTGTTCGGCGACGGCGCCGCTGCGCTGCTGCTCCGTCGCCCGTCCGGCGGCAAAGCTCTGCCGCGTCTCGTCGCGTCGGGCGAGCACATGTGGCGGCGAACCGAATACATGATGGGTTGGTCCATTGAGGATGACGGGTTCGGGGTCGTGCTCAGCCCGGACATCCCGAAGTGCGCGCGCGAGGAGCTGCGGCCTGCGGTGGATCATTTTCTCGCCCGCCATGGCCTGGTGCTCAGCGACCTCGATGGCATCATCATGCACCCCGGCGGGCGCAAGGTGCTGGAGGCAGCCGAAACGGCCCTCGCATTACCCAATATCTCTTTCCGCCACGCCTGGGACGTGCTTGCCGAGTACGGCAACATGTCGTCGCCGACGGCTCTGTTCGTGCTCCAGCGCACATTGTCGGCGAGCGCATCCGGCCTGCATCTGCTGGCCGCCTTCGGGCCGGGCTTCACCGTATCCCTCGCTCTGTTGGACCTCTGATTGGTGATTACGGCAATCGGGTTACCGCAGATCGCCGCGCTGCTGATCCTGGTGCAGCGTGGTGCCGAAGAGGTTTATTCTGCGCGTAATACGAGAGCCCTCTTAGCCCGAGGCGCGCGGGAGGAGGGCGCCGGCTACTACCCAGTGGTCGCGGTCGCGCATCTCGGCTGGATCGCGAGTCTCTTCTTTCTCATTCCGCCGGGCGCTCAGCCGATCTGGCCGCTGATCGTCCTCTACGTCCTCCTGCAGGTGGCTCGCTATTGGGTAATTGCGACGCTCGGGCAGTACTGGACACATCGCATTATCACTCTGGACGAGGCACCGATTGTTTCGTCCGGCCCCTATCGTCTCCTCAAGCACCCCAACTACGCCATCACCGTTGCTGAAACCCTGCTATTGCCTGTGGCGTTTTCGGCGCTCGCTCTCGGCCTCATCATGGCGGCAATCTGGGTTGCGGTGCTGAGCTACAAAATCCGGCTCGAGGATGCGGCGCTGGCAACCCGCCATAGGCCCGCCCCGCCATGACGCCGCACGCCGCGAGCACCGCCGGGTCGAGCCCCTCGCTCGCCACTTGGGCCGGCTTCGGCGCGATGTGCCTCGGCATGTTCATGGCGGTTCTCGACATACAGGTGGTCGCGACCTCGCTGCCGACGATCCAGGCCGCGCTCGACATGCGTCCCGATCAGATGAGCTGGCTGCAGACGAGCTATCTCATCGCCGAGGTCGTCGCCATCCCGCTCACCGGCGTGCTCACGCGGGCGCTCGGAATGCGGTGGCTGTCAGTGGCCTCGCTCGCCATCTTCACGGTGGCATCGGTCGGGTGCGCCTACAGCCAGTCCTTCACCGAGCTTCTAGCGTGGCGCGTGGTGCAGGGTCTTGCCGGCGGCTTGCTCATACCTTTGGTATTTGCCGGCGGCTTCGTCCTCTTTCCAGGTCGCGGCCAGGCTCTCGCCACGACCATCGCCGGCGTTCTTGCGGTGCTTGCACCTACCGTCGGCCCGTATGTCGGAGGCTGGATCACTCAGACTTACGACTGGCCCTGGCTGTTCCTCATCAATCTCGGGCCGGGCCTCATTGCGATTGTGGTGTCGGCATGGCTGTTGCCAAGAGAGCCGACGGAGCTCCGGCTAGTGAGGACGCTGGACTTTGCGGCGCTCGCTCTTATGGCCGCCGCGCTCGCAAGTCTGGAAATCGGCCTGAAGGAGGCTCCCCAGCAGGGTTGGGGGGCGTGGCCGGTCGTTGCCCTGTTCGCCGGCAGCCTCGGCTGCGGCGCCCTGTTCGTGCGCCGTACGTTGCGATCGCCCCACCCTGTCGTCGATCTTCGCGCACTGAACGATTCGAGCTTCGCACTCGGCTCCGCGTTGAGCTTCATTCTGGGGATCGGGCTTTACGGTGCGGTGTATCTGATGCCCGTGTTCCTCGCGTTCGTGCGGTCTCACGACGCGCTCGAGATCGGCGAAACGATGATCGTCACCGGCGCAGCACAGCTCATGATGGCGCCGATCGCCGTGTTCCTGGAACGCCGCATGAGTGCGCGGGTTCTGACTGCCGTCGGCTTCGCCCTGTTCTCCGTCGGGCTTTGGCTCAGCGCTTTCCAGACCCGCGCGACCGATTTTGAGGAAATGTTCCTTCCGCAGGTTCTGCGCGGCGTTGCGATCATGTTGTGCCTGCTCCCTCCCATACGCATCGCCTTGGGCCATCTGTCGCCGGAGGCGGTCTTCAATGCCAGCGGGCTATTCAACCTGATGCGCAATCTTGGTGGCGCGATCGGTCTCGCGCTCATCGACACCGTGCTCTATGGACGCGGGCCAGCAATTGGCGAACGGCTGGGACAGGGGCTCGCCCGGGGAGACGTCGAGGCGGCGAAAACGGTCGGACTGCCGATGGACCGGTTTCTCGCGCACGTACCCGGCACTGAGGTGCCGCCGGCCACCATGGCGTTTGTCCGGGCGGCAGTCGAGCGTCAGGCAATGGTGGAAGCCGTCAACGAAGCCTGGGCCCTCGTCGCAGCGCTCAGCCTCGCTGGCGCTCTGGCCGTGCTCCTCGTCCGCAAGGCAAGCCGCAGCCGGCCGTGAGAGAGACTTGAGAGCTTCACCAGCTCGGACTTGCTGGACGCCTCCACAAGCTCGAAGTCCGATGCCTTCGATGATATCGTATCGGCATTGCGCACTCTCTCGGTCAGCAGTGGATGGACGCGGCAATGCGTATCGCGGTGATGGCGACCGGTGCGGTCGGCGGTTACTTCGGCGGGCGCATCGCGGCGGCAGGACACGACGTGTTCTTTATTGCGCGCGGCGCCGTTCTCGAGGCGATGAGGTCTGGCGGCCTCAAGATTGAGAGCGTGCTCGGAGATCTCCATCTCGGGCGACCCAATGTCACCGACGATCCGGCGACTGTCGGGCCGGTGGACGTCGTGCTCTTTGCAGTCAAGCTTTGGGATACCGAGAAGGCAGCCGAACAAGCCCGCCCATTGGTCGGACCTGGCACGCGCGTCATAACTCTGCAGAACGGCGTCGACAGTCCCGAGCGGCTCGCCCCGATCCTCGGCGCCGACAACGTGGTGGCCGGCAGCGCCTACATCGCTGCGGTCATGGCAGCACCTGGCATCGTCACGCACACCAGCAAATTCGCGCGCATCGTGTGCGGGCGCATCGACGGCAAGCCGGATAAGCGCCTCGAAGCATTCGCGGGCGCGGCCCGAGCGGCGGGCATCGACATCACGCTCTCGGACAACATCGACCGGGAGCGCTGGCAGAAGTTCGTTTTCCTGGTCGGGCTGTCAGGAGCAACTGCGGCCATGCGCATGCCTCTCGGGCCGATACTGAAGGACCCCGACACCCGTGCCTTCTTTCACAACCTGATGCGGGAGGTCGTGGCGGTCGGCCGTGCGAAAGGCATCGCCATTCCACCCGACTTCGCGGACGATCGGCTCGCGTTCGGCGACTCGTCGCCGCCCACATTCAAGGCGTCGATGCTGCATGACCTCGAGCGCGGCAAACGACTGGAGGTCGACTGGCTCGCCGGCAAGGTCGTAGAGCTCGGCCGCAGCCTCGGCGTGCCTACGCCCTGTAATGAGGCGGTCTACGCCGTCCTCAAGCTGCACCGCGCCGGTGGTGCAGCCGTTCCCTAGGAAACAGGCTTACGCCAGTCCAAGTGCTAAC
>JBIOVC010000329.1:0-2136 GCA_044867545.1 Hyphomicrobiaceae bacterium
GTCGGCAGGCAGGCAAAGAAGATCGACGCAGCCTTGGACCTGCTGGAGCAGAAACCGCCTGCCTGGAAAGCGCAACCGGACTACGGCCATATCTCGCTCGCGTCCGCCCTCGCCTTCCTCGACATCCGGCACGCCGGCAAGTGGCGCGAAGGCCGCCCGAAACTGGTCTCCTGGCTCGAGCGGTTCGCCAAAGCCCTTCCCGCCTTCGCCGGCACCATCCCGAAGGGCTAAGCGGTGCGCCGCGGCCCGGAGGAGCCATGTAGGTCGGGCTGAGCGTACGCGAAGCCCGACAACCACGGTTGGCACTGATTGCTAGGGTGCGTCGGGCTTCGGCCGGCAATGCCGGCCTCAGCACCGACCTACGCGTCACTGGTGGGGTGACCGGTGCCGATCGACTGGACGGTGCGCCGCGGGCCTGACGGCGTCAGCACCCAGTCGAGACGCTCGTCCCACGCTTCGTGCGGCACGGACGGGACCTCCTGCTCGTCGTAAGCGACGCCGACCGCGATGACCGGCTTCGTCGCACGCAGCCGCTTGAGCGTGCGGTCGTAGTAGCCGGCGCCGTAGCCGAGCCGGTAGCCCTCAGCATCGAACGCGAGCAGCGGCACCAGCAGCAGGTCGGGCTCGACCTCGGCCGCTTCGGGCAGCGGCTCGCGGATGCCCCAGATTCGGGTCGCAAGCGGCTCGCCAGGCGCCCAGCTCCGGAACAGGAGCGGCTGCCCCTTGGGCTGGAGCACCGGCAGCGCCAGCGGGTGTCCCTCACGGTGGAGGCGGGCCATCAGCGCAGCAGGGCTGATCTCGGCGCCGATCGCCATGAAGCCGGAGACGATCGCACCGGCACGAAGACCCGCGAACGCAAGCCCGATCTCCGCGATCTTCTTGAACGCCGCGCGCTGCGCCTCCGCTGGCAGCGAATCGCGTCTGGCGATCGCCTCGGCCCTGAGCCGCGCCTTGGCGGCACTCGCATCGCTCATGCTGGGCAAACCGGCCGGGTGGAGAAATTAGGTGCCGCGGTGGCCGTTGGAACGAATGATCCCGCCAGGTCCCTTCAGAAGAAGGTGGGTGCCATTTGTCCGGGACCACGGTCCCGGCCAGGGACAGCTCCCTAGCAGATCTTATAGGCCCAGGGGAAATATGTTCCTGACGGGCCCCGCAGCACCTCTAATGTACGTGAAGATTCTTCCAAGTCCAATCGCCCGGCCAGATGCCTACTCGGCGGGTTCCCGCTCTGGAGCTGCGGCCGCCGTGCCTTCGAGGCGCGCTCTCGCGTCCCAAAGCTCATCTGCGATCAGCAGCGCCGCCATCAGCAGCAGGCGGTCCTCGCCCGCCTGTCCGACCTGTTGGATGACGCCGTTGAGCTTGCCCCGCACATGGTCGGCAAGCGCCAGCACCCGCTGCTCCTCGCCGTCTCCGCAGCTGAGCCGGTAGGTGCGCCCGTTCAGGGTGACCGTGACCTGTCCCATCTCACGATGCCCTCTCGCTCGGAGCGACAAAGCTCCGGCGGATCAGGGATCTCCCTCGGTCAGACTATTGAGCGAGTCGATAACCCAATCAATGCGGTTGAGGACATTCTGCTGCCGCGCGACCAAGGCGGCAATCTGCGCGTTGGCGGCGAGCAGCTGGCTTCTGAGCCTGTCGCGCTCGCGCAGCAGCGCATCGATCGATTCCGCCGGCTGCGCACCGTCGCGCGCTCGAGTCTGCTCCCGATCGGATGGCCGCTTCGCCCGCTGCCCCCTGCGCTGTGCCATGCGGCTCGTCACCCTCGCTCCACGTTGCGCCGATGCCCCTTCGACGACAGACGCGGCATAAGCGAGGATTAAGACGCGAGTGGTACGCCGTCAACCAATCCTGCTCATGTTCCGCGCAAGCTCCGAGATTCTGCTGTCCGGTGTGTCGTGCGCAGTAGTGCGCGGCTACCGAAGTTCCATGCTGCAGCTTGTCGCTCAGCGCGCCGGGGTGTGGACTGTGGGCCTCGGTCCGCTACAATCGGGCGAAAATCATCACCCAGTGATTGGAGCGCAGAATGGCGGTGAAAGTAGCGATTTCCGGTTTCGGACGCATCGGGCGCAATGTGCTTCGCGCGATCGCCGAGGCCAAGCGGCGTGAGGTGGAGGTCGTCGCCATCAACGACCTGGG
>JBIOVC010000330.1:0-3615 GCA_044867545.1 Hyphomicrobiaceae bacterium
GCCTGTCGAGGAATCCGAACGATCGCGATACGCTGCTGGCGCTCATCAATTTCAGCCGCGAGGCGGGAGATGCAGGCACCGCGCTCGAATACGCCGAGCGGCTGGCCCGGATCGCACCGGATGACCGCGGATTGGCCGCCCTCATTCAAGACCTGAAGCGTCAAGTGAGCGAGTCGAACGCGCGATAGGTCGAACCCTGCCTCGCCGGCGATCATTTCGCCGCTGCTCTGCTGACGCAATCGCGAGGGCCTTCACGGTCGATTTCTTTGATCCATGTCAATAAGCGCGAAACAACAATTGTATTCTGTATAATAATGTCGGCGGCGCTGAGCGGGGCCCTCACCGCACGCAAGAATGCAGCGGCCCAGGTCAAGAACGGCAAGCTGCACCCGGACAGTAACTGATGCATTCGTGGGCGATCGACAGAATGGACCGGAGAGAAGGCAATGAACCTTTTTGAAGCGAACAGCCGAGCTGCTCCGCGCGCATTGCTCGCGGCGCTCCTGCTGATGCCGCTGGCGGCATTCGGCGCGTACGCGCAGCAAACCGGCGTACCTGGCTCGCCCGGTGCCACCACCACGATCGACGGAAAACAACTTCCGCCGCCCGATCCGAAATTCGGCGGGGTGATCAGGGAGAAGGCCTCGGAATCGCAGGCCTGGTGGGCGCCGCGAGTCGTGCCGCCGAGTGGCGCGCCCAACGTGTTGCTCATCATGACGGACGATGTCGGCTTCGGTGCGCCGGGCACTTTTGGCGGCGTCGTCCCGACCCCGGCCCTGGATCGCATCGCGAACGCGGGACTGCGCTACACGAATTTTCACTCCACGTCGCTCTGCTCACCGACGCGCGCTGCGATCATCACCGGCCGCAACCATCACGTGGCCGGCTTCGGGGTCGTGGGCGAAGCCGCGACGGGGTTCCCCGGTTACGACTCGATCATCAGGAAGGAGAACGGCACCATCGGCGCGATCCTGAAGGAGAACGGGTACGCGACCTCGTGGTTTGGCAAGAACCACAACACGCCCTTCTATCAGGCGACCCAGGCCGGGCCGTTCGATCAATGGCCGAATGGTATGGGGTTCGAATACTTCTATGGCTTCGTCGGCGGCGACGCCAGCCAGTGGCAGCCGAACCTGTACCGCAATACGACGGCGATCTACCCTTTCCAGGGCAGTCCGGGCTGGAACCTGACCACGGCCATGGCCGACGAGGCCATCCAGCACATGAAGGAACTCAAGGCCGTCGCGCCGGACAAGCCATTCTTTGTCTACTACGTACCAGGCGGCACGCACGCGCCGCATCATCCGACGCCGGAGTGGATCAAGAAGATCGGCGACATGCGCCTCTTCGACGAGGGCTGGAACAAATTGCGCGAGACCATCTTCGCCAACCAGAAGCGGCTGGGCATCATGCCTGCGAACGCCCAACTGACCCCTTGGCCGAAGGAACTGCCGCAGTGGGATTCACTCAGTCTTGAAGAGAAAAAGCTCTTCATCAAGCAAGCCGACGTCTATGGCGCGTACCTCGCGTACACCGATCACGAGATCGGCCGGGTCATCCAGGCCGTCGAGGACCTCGGCGAACTCAACAACACCTTGATCATCTACATCAGCGGCGACAACGGCGCGAGCCCGGAAGGGATGCTCAACGGCACACCGAACGAATTCACCTTCTTCAATGGCGTTCAAGTGCCCGTCAAGGACCAGTTCCTCTGGTACCCGTTCTGGGGATCAGAGCGGACGTTCCCGCACTTCGCGGCAGGCTGGGCGTGGGCGATGAGCACGCCGTTCAAGTGGGTGAAGCAGGTGGCGTCGCACTTTGGCGGTACCGCCCAGGGCGTGGCCATGTCCTGGCCCGGCCACATCAACGACGTGGGCGGCATCCGCCGCCAGTTCCATCATGTGATCGACATCGTCCCGACCATCCTCGAAGTGACCGGCATCTCGGCGCCCGATACGATCGACGGCATCAGGCAGCGCCCCATCGAAGGCGTGAGCATGGTTTACACATGGGACAAGACGAACGCCAACGCGCCCACCCGGCACACGACGCAATACTTCGAGATGCTCGGCAATCGCGCCATCTATCATGACGGGTGGGTGGCGGCCACGACCCCGGCGAATCTCCCGTGGGCGCCGAGCACCGCCACGCCGCCGGACGTCATCACCGGGTACGCCTGGGAACTCTATAACGTCCAAGAGGACCCCACCCAGTTCAACGACCTGGCCACCAGGATGCCGCAGAAGCTCAAGCAGATGCAGGACCTCTTCTATTCCGAAGCGAAGAAGTACGACGTGCTGCCGCTCGACAACTCGACGCTCGCGCGCTTCACTACGCCGCGCCCGAGCCTGACGGCGGGACGAACGGTCTTCACCTATACGGGAGGACTGACCGGCGTACCCAACAGCGGCGCTCCAAGCATCCTGAACAAGTCGTACACCATCACCGCCGAGGTCGAGATTCCCGAGGGCGGCGCTGAAGGCATGATCGTCACCGACGGCGGGCGCTTCGGCGGCTACGGCCTGTTCCTGAGCAAGGGCGAATTCGGGCTCGAACGGGGCAAGGTGGTCTTCCTCTACAACCTGCTCGACCTCAAGCGCACCACGTGGGAGGGGCCTGAGGTGAAAGCCGGCAAGCACACCATCGTCTTCGACTTCAAGTCCGACGGTCCAGGTTTGGGCAAGGGAGGCACGGGCGTGCTGTACGTGGACGGCCAGGAGGTGGCCAGGAATTCCATGGAGCACACCACCCCGATCACGTTCCCGGAGGACGAAACCTTCGACGTCGGCCAGGACACCCGCACCGGGGTCGCGATGGTGGAATATCGCTACGATGTCCCGTTCAAGTTCACCGGCAAGATCAACAAGCTGACTTTCAAACTTGAGCGCTAAGTAATCAGGTCGATGAAAAAGGCGCTAATTTTCACCGCTGTCGGCGAAGCCGCTACCGGATTGGCGCTGCTGATTGTTCCCTCACTCGTCGGGCGGTTGTTGTTGGGTGAGGAGCTTACCGGCGTCGCCACACCAGTTGCGCGCGTGGCCGGCATCGCTCTGATCGCTTTGGGAATCGCCTGCTGGCCGGGCCCGCCGCTGGTCGGAATGTTGACCTACAGCACAGTCGTCACGCTGTATCTTGCTTACCTCGGTTTAGCAGGTGGGTTGACGGGCGTCTTGCTATGGCCCGCGGTTGCGCTTCATGCAGTTTTGTCAATCCTTCTCGGTCGCGCTTGGCTCGCCTCTGAGACGAGATAAAGGAGCTCAGGCCGCTCGCCTCGCCGCTCTTGTCCGACTCCAATCGCGGCGTGCGCATCCGCGCCGCCTCGCTGCTCGCGGGCGCTCCGATCGCGAGCTTGTCGGCATCCAGGAGCTTCGGCGTCAAGTGCACAAGCCGGAAGTGCACAAACCGGACGCACGGTGAACGTCCAACCGAGTGCAAACCGCCATTTCTCGGCGGTCATCGCGCTCTACGCTGCCCAAAAAGTAATCAAGCCGAAACGTTCACGCGCTGCGCCGGGTACGCTAGGCTGATGCTGCATGCTGCCGGGCATGCCCCACAACCCAGAGGGAGTTTCCATGCTCGCCCGGCTTATCAAGCTTGCACTGCCCACCGTGGTCG
>JBIOVC010000331.1:0-2267 GCA_044867545.1 Hyphomicrobiaceae bacterium
GCGAACGTGATCGCCGACTGCCAGTAGGTCTGCGTGATCGCTGCTTCGAACAGCGAGGTATCGACCTTCTGGCCTCGCCCGGTGCGAAGCTTCTGCGCATAGGCCGCCGCGCATCCCATCGCCGCCAGAATGCCGGCGGTGATGTCCGATACCGGCGCGCCGACCTTGACCGGCGGCCGTCCCGGCCCTTCGCCGGTGATCGCCATCAGCCCGCCCATGCCCTGGGCGATGAGATCGAAGCCGCCGCGATCCGCGAGCGGCCCCGTCCGTCCGAAGCCCGAGATCGCGCAATAGATCAGCCCCGGGTTGACGGCGCTGAGCGCGTCGTAGCCGAGACCGAGCTTCTCCATCGTACCGAGGCGGTAGTTCTCGATCAGACAGTCGGCGCGCTCGACCATCCGGAGCAGCACGCTGCGAGCGTCCTCGCGCTTGAGGTCGAGGACGATGCCGCGCTTGTTGCGGTTCATTATCATGAAGGCGGCCGGCTCGCCGTTGATGTCGGGCGGCACGAACCGCCGCGCATCATCGCCGCCGCCGGCCTTCTCGACCTTGATGACGTCGGCGCCCATATCCGCGAGCATCAGTCCGCAGACGGGACCCGCCATCACGTGGGCGAGCTCGATCACCCGCATGCCGGAAAGCGGCCCCGGCGCTGGCGAGCCCTCGCCCGACTCCGGTGTCATCGTCCTTTCCATCGGGGCGGGCGCTTGGCGAGGAACGCCTCGAGCCCTTCGCGGAAGTCCTCGGACATGTAGCACATAGTGACGAGGTCCTGGTCCGACGTGCCTGCCGTCTTCAGGCGCATGCGCCGCAGCGCTTCCTTCGTCGCTCGCAGCGTCAGCGGCGCGTGACCCATGATCGTGCGGGCGAGCTCGAATGCGCGAGCGAGCACCTTGGCGTGATCATCGTGGAGCTCCGAAACGAGCCCGAGCGCCCGCGCCTCCTCCGCCTCGATCAGCCGCGCGGTGAAGATGATCTCCTTGGTCCTGGCGGGGCCGATCAGCGCCGTCATCCGCGACAGGCTGGCGCTCGACAGGCAATTGCCGAGCGTGCGCGCGATCGGAAAGCCGAAGCGCAGATCGCGCGTCGCGAGCCGGAGATCGCAGCTGGCGGCGATCGCCGCGCCGCCGCCGGTGCAGGCGCCGGCGATTGCGGCAATGGTCGGTATCGGGCAGCCCTCGATCGCGCCCAGCACCTCGTCCATCCGCCGCTCGTAGCCGAGCGCATGCTCCGCGGTGGTGAAGCTGCGGAAGGCGGAGATGTCCGTACCGGCCGCGAATGCCCGCCCGCCGGCGCCGGTGATCACCAGCACCTTCACCTCGCCCGAGGGGTCGATGCCCGAGGTGATTTCGGCGAGCCGTTCATACATCGCGAACGTCAGTGCGTTGCGCGCATCCGGCCGGTTGAGCGTGACGAGCCCGATGCCGTCGCGCACTTCGTAGAGCAGATCGTCCGCGGTCGCGCTCAATGCCTGGCCTTTCGCTTGACGATCGCGGCAGCCGCCTCGTCGTAGCCTTTCTCCTTGGCGAGCTGCGTATCGAGCCCGACGAGCTCGTAGTACTCGGCGAGTGGGACGAGATCGGCATCGACATTGACGAACGACCTGTCGCGCTTGACGCCGCGCAGCGCCTTGCGCACCGCCTGCACCGCCGCGAACATGGTGAGCGAGGGCAGCGTCGCCGCCGCCACGCCAAGCTTCTCCAGCTCCACGAAGCCCAGGTGCTCCTTCCCGGCCATCTGCGACAGCGTGACGATGTGGGGCCCCGGGATTTCCTTGATGGCGCGTTTGATCTGCTCCGGGGCATCGAGCGTCTGCGGCTTGCCGATATCGGCGCCCGCCTCGATGAACATCTGGCAACGCTCGATCGCGGCATCGACGCCTTCGACCGACGCGACATCCGTGCGTGCGACGATGACGAGATCGGCATCGCGCCGGGCATCGACCGCGGCCTTGATCTTTGCGAGCATCTGCTCGACCGGGACGACCGATTTGCCCGGATGATAGGCGCAGCGATTGGGGAAGGTCTGATCGCTGAAGAACAGTCCGGCGACGCCGGCGGTCTCGAACGCCCTGATCATTTGCCGGACGTTGTTGGGCCCGCCGAAACCCGTATCGCCGTCGACGAGCACCGGCAGCTCTACGGCGGCACAGACGCGGGCGTAGTTGTCGGCGTAGTCGCGCATGTTGCACTGGCCGGTGTCGGGCTGTGCGAGCAGGCTCCCGACCGTGACGCCGCCGCCGCAGGCGACAGCCTCGAACCCCTCCG
>JBIOVC010000332.1:0-2655 GCA_044867545.1 Hyphomicrobiaceae bacterium
GGCTTGTCGATCCGCGCCCGCTTGTAGGGAATGTCGCCGGCTGCGGGCGGCGCCTGCGCCTCGACCGCACCGGCAAGCACGCCTGCTCCGATCGCAAGCGCGCCCGCCATCGCTGCGATCCTGCTCCCCACCATCCCCGGCGCTCCCTGCTGCCTCTGCGGGTTCACCTTAGCGGATTCGCGCTCTCGCAACGGTGATGACTGGCCCCAGGGCGCGCCTTGTGCTCGCCGAGGTTTGCTGCTTGATGGGCCATGAGAAAACCCGGTCGCGGGCCATTCGGAGGAACTGATGCGCAGGACTCTCGGCGTCATTGGCCTTGTCGCAATGCTTGCTGCTTCGGCGGTCGCATGGACGGTTGCGCCGCTCGGTCTCGTTGCGCACGCGCAGGAGGCCCAGCCGCCGCCTTCCCAAGCAGCCGAGCAGTCCAAGCGGAACGGCAAGGACCAGGCCGCATCTCGGCCCGAGGCTTCATCGAAAGCCACCGAGCGCCTGCCGCCTGACGCCCGCAGCACGCACACGCTGGCCCTCGACGGCCGCACGCTCCGCTTCACCGCGACTGCCGGCTCGATTCCGATCACCAACTCGGCCGGCCGTACACTCGCCGAGATCGCCTACATCGCTTACACGCTCGACGGCGAGGACCCGCGCCGACGGCCGGTGACGTTCGCTTTCAACGGCGGCCCGGGCTCGGCGTCCGCGTGGCTGCACCTGGGCGCGATGGGCCCCTGGCGGCTGCCACTGATTGCCGCCAGCGCCGCGCCCGCCGTTCCGCCGACGCTCCAGCCGAACGCCGAGACCTGGCTCGATTTCACCGACCTCGTGTTCATCGATCCTGTCGGCACCGGCTACAGCCGCCTCGTGGGTGAGGCGCGCGAGACGGAAGAGAAAGGCAGCCGGCGCAGCAGGCGCTCGAGCGGCGAGCCGGCTGGTCGCGAGGAGGGCGGGCCCCGCTACTTCTGGTCGATCGACGGCGACGTCGAGTCGCTCGCCGACTTCATCCAGGAGTGGCTGCGGCGCGCCGACCGGTTGGGATCGCCGAGGATGCTGGTCGGCGAGAGCTACGGCGGCTTCCGCGCGCCGAGGATCGCCCACATGCTGCAGCGTCAGCGCGGCCTCGCCGTCAACGCGATGGTGCTGGTCTCGCCCGTGCTCGACTTCGACGGCCGCCGCAGGCCGTCGCCCGCCCTCTACGTCAACATGCTGCCTTCGCTCGCCGCCGCCACCCTTGAGCGGCAGGGCAAGACGCCGAGCCGCGAGCTGCTGGGCGAGGTCGAGGCCTACGCGCGATCGGACTACCTTGTCGACCTGCTCAGAGGCCCCCGCGACAAGGCGGCCGTCGATCGCATCGTCGCCAAGGTCGCGCACCATACCGGCTTGCCCGAGGAGGCCGTGCGCCGTCACGGCGGCCGCATCGGCTCGCTCGCCTACATCCGCGAGATGAACCGGCCGGACCAGAAGGTGGCGAGCTTCTACGACGCCTCGGTCACCGGCTACGACCCGGACCCGAACGCCGGCAGCAACAGCCGCTTCGACGACCCGTTCTCCGCCGCGCTCGCAACGCCGCTCACCAGCGCGATGGTCGACCTCTACACGGCACGGCTCGGCTGGAAGACGAGCTCCACCTACAGCCTTCATAGCCGCAGAGCCAACCGCGCCTGGATCTGGGGCAACTCGCCGAGCCCGCCCGAATCCGTCTCGACCCTGAAGGAGGTGCTGTCGCTCGACGCCCGCTTCCGGACGCTCATCGTGCACGGCTTCACCGATCTCGTCACGCCCTACGCCGCGAGCCTCGGCATCATCGATCAGCTTCCGGCCTATGGCGATCCGGACCGCGTTGCCGGCACCGTCTATCCGGGCGGCCACATGTTCTACAGCCGCGATGCCTCCCGCGCCGCCTTCCGGCGCGACGCCGAGCAGCTTCTCGCCAAGACGCTTCAGCCGCAGGGAACCTGATCCAGCGGCCGTCTCAGCCGACGATCTCTTCGGGCTTGAAATTGAGCGCGATCTCGCGCTGGGCCGAGGCCGCGCTGTCGGAGCCGTGCACCGAGTTCTCGCCGAGCGAGCGCGCGTAGAGCTTGCGGAGCGTCCCCTCCGCGGCCTTCGCAGGATTGGTATCGCCCATCAGTTGCCGGTATCGGGCAATCGCGTTCTCGCCCTCGAGCACCTGCAGCACGATCGGACCCGAGCTCATGAACTGCGTCAGCTCGCCAAAGAACGGCCGCGCCTTGTGCTCCTCGTAGAACTTCTGCGCCTGGGCGAGCGTCCAGCGCACCCGCTTTTGCGCGACGATCCTGAGCCCGACGTGCTCGATCTGGGCGTTGATGAGGCCGGTCAGATTGCGCGCCGTAGCATCCGGCTTGATGATGGAAAGGGTGCGTTCGAGCGCCATCGAATGATCTCTAACCTGCCGTCGTTGCCGAGTTTTCGGGGCCTTATAGCGGTGGGGGCACGGGCCAGCAAGCGCGCCCGCGTCCGGCAGGCGCCCGGCTACGGCCGCCATTGACATGCCCACAATCCGTCCGTTTTGCCTATTAACAGCTTGCAGAGCATTGCTTATTGACGCAGAACCCAGGGGGGCCGACAGTCGAGCGTGGGCGGGGAGCATGACGCCTTGCGGGCCCGGACGGACAGGTCCGCGCGCCCCGGGCTACGGGT
>JBIOVC010000333.1:0-3115 GCA_044867545.1 Hyphomicrobiaceae bacterium
TGCACCAGCGCCTCGCCCTGCAGATGAAGGGCGGCCGGCAGGGCGCCAACCTGCTGGTCATGACGGCGACGCCGATCCCGCGCACCCTGCTCATGACGCACTACGGCGATCTTGATGTCTCGCGGCTGACCGAGAAGCCGGCCGGGCGCAAGCCGATCGTGACGAAGGCCATCCCTGTGGACGCCATCGAGCGGCTGATCGACCGTCTGCGCGTCCAGCTCGGCGAGGGTGCGCAGGTCTACTGGGTGTGCCCGCTGATCGAAGGCTCGGGCAAGACCGAGCTGGCCGCGGCCGAGGAGCGCCATGCGCATCTGGCGCAGGTGTTCGGTGCGAGCACGGTCGGACTTCTGCACGGCGCCGTGGCCGCCAGTGCCAAGGACCAGACGATGGCGGCCTTTGCCGCGAGCCACCTCAGGATCCTGGTGGCGACGACGGTGATCGAGGTGGGCGTCGACGTGCCGAATGCCAACATCATGGTGATCGAGCACGCCGAGCGCTTCGGCCTCGCCCAGCTGCATCAGCTGCACGGGCGGGTCGGCCGCGGCAACCGCGAGAGCTTCTGCATGCTGCTCTACAAGGCGCCGCTCGGCGAGAACGCGCGCCAGCGCCTCGACATGATGGAGCGGACGGAGGACGGGTTCCTCATTGCCGAGAAGGACCTGGAGCTGCGTGGCGGCGGGGAGGTGTTAGGGGCCCGTCAGAGCGGCATGCCCGAGTTCCGCGTCGCCGAGGTGCCGAACTTCGCCGAGCTCCTCGCCGCCGCCCGCGACGATGCGCGGCTCGTCCTCAACCAGGACCCGGATCGGCAGTCGCCGCGCGGCGAGGCGCTGAGGCTGCTGCTCTACCTCTTCGAATGCGACGAGGCGATCCGACTGTTCCGGGCGGCGTAGGTTGGGTTAGCGCGAAGCGCGTAACCCAACGCGCGACAATGACGACGGTCGCACCTCGCCCATGTTGGGATAGGGGTCGGGATCGGCTTGCGCCGACCCCGCCCTCCGAACCGTACAGGCGGTTTTCCCGCATACGGCTCTCCAGTCGGCGGGTGCTTCATCGAGACTGTCTCGCTGCTTGCCAGGCCGTGTGAAGCGCGAACAGCCCGGCATTCGCGAAGAAGGCAATGGGCCAGCGTCGGTGATCGTTGAGGCAGATGCCCAGGCCCGACCGCTTCTCCTGCTTGCGCAGAAGCGCGCGCAGCCGGCGCCGGATCATGGCATCGAGGTTGGCCAAGGTGCGGGGTTGGGCGTGCTTGAAGTAGCCAAACCAGCCCCGCAGCGTCCGGTTCAGATCGGCGATGACAAACGCGAGACTCTGGCCCCGCGTCCGCTTCGTCTTCTCCCGGATCGTGTCCCTGAGGCGCTGGAAGCTCTTCAAGCGCACATCGCGCCGGCCGGCCTCGAACCGATAGCCGAGGAAGTCGAAGCCTTCCCCAGGCTGCCGGCAGTCGCCGACCCGCGTCTTCTCGGGGTGCAGCACAAGGCCGTTCTCCGCCACCCAGGCCGCAACCAGCGCGAGGGCCGCATCGGCCTCCTCCCGGCTGCGCGTCAGGATGACAAAGTCGTCCGCATACCGCACCATGCGGTACCCGCGCTCGGCCATCAGCCGGTCCAGAGGGTCGAGATAGATGTTGGCCAGCAGCGGGCTCAGCACCCCGCCTTGCGGCGTGCCCCCGGTCGGCGTCCACGTCTCCAGACCCTTCAGGATGTCGGCCTTCAGCCACGCCCGGATCAGATCGAGCAGACGGCCATCGCTGACCTTCTCCTCGACCCGCGCCATCAAGCGCTCGTGCGGGATGGTGTCGAAGTACGACTGGAGGTCGGCGTCCACCACGAAGATGAACCCCTCCTTGATCAGCCGGTCGACCTCCCGCAAAGCGTCATGGCACCCGCGTCCCGGACGGAAGCCGTAGCTCCCCTCGCAGAACCCTGCCTCGAAGATCGGCTCGATCGCGAGCTTCACCGCCTGCTGGACAATGCGATCCTTGACCGTGGGAATGCCCAGCGGCCGCGTCTTGCCATCGCCCTTGGGGATGTCCACCCGCTTGACGGCCTGCGGTCGGTAGGTCCCCTCCCGCAGCGCCGCCCCCAGCTCGTTCAGATAAAGGTCTGCCTTCGCTGCGAACCGTCCGATGCTCAGCCCATCCACGCCCGCCGCGCCTTTGTTGGCCCGCACCTTGTGCCAAGCCACCTTCAGCGTCGTGGGCGCCATCACCTTGTCGATCAGACTGAACCACTTGCCGCCTTTGACGCCGTTATCCAGCGCCGACAGCATGCGCGGCGTCCAAATCGAGGCTTCGACCCAGGACCGGTCGCGCCGGTTGTGGGCCTCTGCACCTTGTGTAGCCTTGTCGGCACTGCCGGTGCTCTCTTGCCTCGCCCCGCTCGTCACGCATCCACCTTCCTGCCCACCGTCCCTCGGCCCGGTTTTGCTGCCCGTGCCTCTCGCCGCCCTGCGCAGGGCCACAGCGGTACCATGCGGGCTCTGACTCCTGGCGCGCTCGCACACGCCCGCCAGGTCTCGCCGCTTAGTTGCCTTGCCGTCCGAGCATCCAACCCCCAACCACGCAAGTGCAGCCCCAGCATCGCTTTCGCAGTCACCTCAGCGTGCCAGGTTCTCATAGCTCAGGCTTCACCATCCGTAAGCAGGCTCGCCGCTGCACCTCGCCGAAACGGGTTTGTCATCCTGCAGGCTGCTCGTTCGCCTCCGGCTGCTCCCCACCCCGCCTCGCGGCGACGCGGTTGCCTTCGGCTACATGTGTCGTGACCTCACACGGGCTGGACTCTCACCCTCCTGTCAAAGCAACATCACGGTCGCACTTACGGCCCTTCGGGCCTAGCCCAACCTACGCTACGACGCATCGGCGAGCGCAAACAGCCGCCGTTCGTACCAGTTCATCGCGGGCACATAGGCAAACAAGAAGGCTATGAGCAACGCCGCGGGCCAGAAGCTGGTCAGAGGCGAGTTGAACATCACGTACAACCACGCCGCATAAAAGGACAGCGATACGACCCCAAAAGCATTGCCGGCGCGCCACCCGAAACGGCGCTGCGCTGGACTCCAGGGTTTGGGCCCCCGCTTCCTGTACATGAGAAAGAGGCGGACAAGCGCGTAAAGAATG
>JBIOVC010000334.1:0-4416 GCA_044867545.1 Hyphomicrobiaceae bacterium
TGGCCAACTTCTATGTCGGGCCGCTGATCAAGAAGATGGAGCAGGAGCTCGGCATGACGCGGCCCGAGTGGATCGTGCTGTTCTGTCTCACGCGAAGAAGTGGTCTGAGCGCACAACAGATCAGCGATGTCACCGGGAGACCCAAGACCAGCATTTCCGCCGCAGTAAAGCAGCTACAAAGGAAGAAGCTGCTGTCGCGAAGCGTCGATGCGAAGGACGGCCGCCGCCGCGTCCTCCAGATTACAGAGGCCGGTCAGCGGACCTACGCCAATATTCTCGAAGGCTTCGTTGCCCGTGAAGGCGAGATGGTTGCCTGTCTGTCGAAAAGCGAACGCACCACGTTTCTCCAGCTGCTCAACAAGCTCATCGACAACAGCGCGGACTGGGCGAAGCCGTACTGAGGGCTGATGAGGTACTTTCGCGGGCCAGTGAGAAAGCGCTTGACTTTGACGTAGCGTCAAAGGGGCACAAGGGGGTCCTCGAACAAGAGGAGCCCACGATGACGTCACGTCGCGTCCTTCTTGGCGCCGCGCTTGGCGCAGTCTGCGCCGCCAGCCTGGCCGGCACTGCGCGCGCTCAAAGCCAGGTGCGCACCAGCAAGATCAAGACCAAGGACGGGGTTGAAATATTCGTCAAGGATACCGGCGGGTCGGGCCGCGCCGTGGTGTTGACGCATGCGTGGCCGCTGTCGGCGGACATCTGGGACCACCAGGCTGCGGCCCTGTCGAGAGCCGGCCATCGCGTGATCACCTACGATCGGCGCGGCTTCGGGCGGTCGTCGCAGCCTGCCGGCGGATACGACTTCGATACCTTTGCCGACGACCTGGCGGTGGTGATCGAGGCGACCGGCGTGCGTGATGCGACACTGGCTGGCTACTCGATGGGCGGCGGCGAGGTCGTGCGCTACTTCTCGCGTCACAGCGGCCGCAATGTCGCCAAGGCCGGCCTTGTCGGAGGAGCTGCCTATTACCTGTTGAAGACGGACAACAATGCCATCGGCATCGATCAGGCGGTGTTCGACGGCATCAAGCAGGGCGTGCTGGGCGACCGGAGGGCCTACCTGTCGGGCCTCCTGCGCGATGTGTTCTTCGACGCCAAGCGTCCGGCGACGTACCCAGTTACGCAGGAGAACCTCGATTGGGCGCTTGGCATGGCGATGCAGGCCAGCGTGGCTGCAACGGCGGCCTGTGTCGACGCCTTCAGCAGAACGGACTTCAGGTCGGAGCTGGCGGCGGTGAAAGTCCCGACACTGGTTCTGCACGGCACGGCCGACATTCCGGTCCCGTTCGCACTGGGCAAGGCGACGGCTGCCGGCATCGCTCAGTCGAAACTGATCGAGTACCAGCATGCGTCGCATGGCATTGTCGTGACGGAACGCGACCGCGTCACGCGCGATCTGCAGACCTTCATCGCCAGCTGACGCGATCACCTTTCGACATGGCAACCCGAGCCGGGAGGATTGAATGTTTCGCATCGGCGAATTTGCTCAGATCGCCCAGGTGTCGGGGCGACAATTGCGGTTCTACGACCAGCTCGGCCTGTTGCGGCCGACCCACACCGACCCGCAGACCGGCTACCGCTACTACAGCATCCGCCAGCTGCCGCGGCTCAACTGCATCCTGGCGTTGAAGGAGCTCGGTCTGACCTTGGACCAGATCGGGCCCCTGCTGGAGAATGCAATCTCGCCAACGGAGCTGCGCGGCATGCTGACCATGAAGCGGGCGCAGGTCGAGTGGTCGCTGATCGAGGAGGAAGCGCGCCTGCGCCACATCGAATCCCGCATCGCGCAGATCGACCGGCAGGGTGGGATCGAGGACTACGACGTCGTCGTCAAATCGATCGCGGCGACGCGGTTTCTCTCCTTGCGCAGGTCCTTCGACAGCATGGACGAGGTGGTGCCGATGGTCCGTGCCGTCGCCGACGAGGGCACCAGGCAAATCCGTGCGCCCTTGCGCGACAAGCTGATTGTGGTGGCGCGCAACGATATCGAGGACGAGAGGCTCGATCTGGAGATCGGCTTCTCTCTGACGCGGCCGTCGAACATGCAGGTCCGTATCGCCGGCGGCTACACGCTGCAAGCCAGCGAGCTGCCGGCAGTGGCGACCATGGCCACAATCATCAGGCCCGGCACCAACGCCGCCAGTCATTCGGCGTTCGGCGCGATCGGCACCTGGATCGAGGCCAATAGCTACGAGATCGCGGGGCCGTGCCGCGAGGTCTTCCTGGAGCCGATCACGGAACCGCCCGGCTTTGAAGGGGCGCTGGTGGAGATCCAATTCCCGGTGCGCCAGGCCGCGTAGCACTTCTGCAGCCTTTTTGACTTGAGTCGATCCGGGCGCTCGCGCGCTCCGGCAACACGAACCGCTGTGCCCGGACATGTGCCGGCGGCTACCGCGAAAGGAGACAAGCATGCTGACAATCTACGGCGTTCCGATTTCCGTGCACGTGCGAAAGACGCTTGTCACGGCGAACCTGAAGGGCATCGAGCACAAGGTCGAACCGGTGATCCCGTTCACCCCACCGCCGAATTGGGCAGCCTTGAGCCCGACTGGCCTGATACCGGCGATGCAGGACGGCGACCTCACGCTCGCCGAGTCGACCGCCATCTGCTTCTACATGGAGCGCAAGAAGGCCGCGCCGGAGATCCTTCCGCCCGATGCCGCCGCGTGCAGTCGCGCGCTGTTCTTCGACGGCTATGCCGGCTACGTCTTCCGCAACGTCGTCCACGGGCTGTTCTTCCAGAAGATCATCGCGCCGGCGATCCTGAAGGGCACCACCGACCAGTCGGTCATCGACAACATCCTGGCAACGACGCAGCCGAAGGTATTTCAGTTTCTGGAGTCACAGGCTGGAGGGAGGTTCCTGGTCGGAGATGCTTTGACCCTCGCCGACATCGGCATCGTATCGAACCTCATCAACTACCAGTACCTGGGCTTCCCCATCGACAAGGCGAAATACCCCCGACTCGCGAAGTACGCGGCAAGCATCATTGCTCTTGAGCCCTTCCAGCGAGCCTTGAGCAACGAAAAGCCGTTCGCCGAGCAGATGGGTTTGCACCGAGGATTCCTGGGATAGCCGGCAAGCGCGTGGCTGAGGCGCGCACCACGGCCGCGTCAGGTCGAGACTCGCGTCCTGATCGGGTGTGGGGCACAATCGGATCAATCTCACAACCAAGGTGGAAGCCAGCGCACTATGAACCTCCTGCTGCTTGCGCTTGTGCCCGCCTGTTTCGCCCTCAATCCGGTGATCGGCAGGGCGCTGGCCGACCAGTTCGGGCCGGCCACGCTATCGGTTGTGCGTTGGTCGCTCTCTGCTCTGCTGGTCGCCCTTCTCGTGGGTTGGCGAGGAGAGGCCGAGCGCTGGAGTGCGACGGCCGGCTTGATCGCGCGCCTCGGCGTGCTCGGCATTCTGGGCATGGGCTTTTGCGCGTTCGCCGCCTACGAGGCCGCGCGCACGACCGAAGCCACCAACATCGGCCTCATCTACGGCTGCACCAGCGCGTTCGTTGCCGCCTGGGAGATCGCCGCCGGCCGCCTGTGGCCCACGCCGATGCTGGGCCTCGGGATTGCAGCCTGCCTGTTCGGCGTGGTGCTGATCCTGACGCGAGGTCATCCGGGCGTGCTGCAGGATTGGACCTTCACGGCGGGCGACCTGTGGGCAGCGGCCGGCATGCTGGTATTCGTCATCTACACGGTAGCGCTGCGGCGGGTGCTGGCGTTGCTCACGCCACTCGCGCAGTTCACGGTCATGAGCATCGCCGCCACGCTGGCGTTCCTGCCGCTTGCCGGTGCCGAGATTGCGGCTGGTGGCATGCCGCCGCTGCATGAACGCACGTTGCCGTGGATCGCGGCACTGGTGTTGCTGACCGGCATTGGCGCCTACCTCGGCTACAACATCTCACTCAAGCTCAATGGTCCGGTGCTTACATCAGCATCGATCTGCCTGACGCCGGTATATGCGGCGGTGCAGGCCATGCTGCTGATTGGCGAGAAACTCGCCTGGTATCACGGCATAGCCCTGCTGCTGGTGGTGGCCGGCCTGCTGCTGGTGAACCGCGCGCAACAGCCAAAGTGAACTCATGGGGCTCCCAACAAGCGCCCACTCGGGCTGGGCAAGGGGGTGACTCGTCCAAGCTGGGCACCTATGTTGCTTGCATTGCGTCGCGACGTAGCCCATATGGGGTGCAGCCGATGCGGCCCATGGTGGGCCGCAACTCTCAGTTCGGGCCTGACACAATACCGGCCATTGGCCATCCGTGGCATCCCCAATCTGAGCTATCCCTTGGGCCTAGCGTGGCGGCCCGCGGCTATCGGCAATCTCACGCACTTCAGAAGGCTTTCTACCTCATGCGAATCTCTGGAACTGTGAAGTTCTTCAACTCGGCGAAGGGCTTCGGCTTCATCACCCCCGACGAGG
>JBIOVC010000335.1:0-5789 GCA_044867545.1 Hyphomicrobiaceae bacterium
TTGGTCAATCCCCTGCGGCGGGCGAGCTCCTTCGCCTCGTGCAGCATCTCCTCGGTGACATCGCTGGCGATGACGCTTGCGACGTGCGGTGCGAAGGCTGCTGCCGTATGGCCGGCGCCCGTCGCCACATCGAGCACGCGCCAGTGCTTCTCAGGCGCGGTGAGCTCGATCAGCCGTGCGAGGCTCGCGCCGGTGGCGTGCGGCGAAGACGTCGCATAGTGCGGGGCATTCGCGCCGAACTGCTTCTGGACGAGTGACTTGGCCATGGTTTCGATCGCGGGCCCCAGTCCGTCCGCTAACGCCAGTCCCGCACGTCGACGAAGTGGCCGGCGATCGCCGCCGCCGCCGCCATCACCGGCGATACCAGATGCGTGCGGCCGCGGTAGCCCTGGCGGCCCTCGAAGTTGCGGTTCGACGTCGAGGCGCAGCGCTCGCCGGGGGCGAGCTTGTCCGGGTTCATGGCAAGGCACATGGAGCAGCCCGGCTCGCGCCAGTCGAAGCCCGCGGCCTTGAGGATCCGGTCGAGCCCTTCCGACTCGGCCTGCTCCTTCACCAAACCCGATCCCGGCACGACCATCGCGGCGACGCTGGGGTTCACCTGCTTGCCACCGACGACGCGCGCCACCTCGCGCAAGTCCTCGATGCGGGCGTTGGTGCAGGAGCCGATGAACACGCGGTCGAGCTTGATGTCGGTGATCTTCTCGCCGCCCTTGAGGCCCATGTACTCGAGCGCGCGCTCGGCCGAGCGGCGCTTGCCCTCGTCGGCGATCTCCGCCAGCACGGGCACGTGACCCGTCACCGACACCACCTGCTCCGGGCTGGTGCCCCAGGTGACGAGCGGCGGCAGCCTCGCGGCGTCGAGCTTCACCTCGCGGTCGAAGTGCGCGCCATCGTCGGAGTAGAGCGTCTCCCAGTAGCGAACCGCCTGGTCCCAGGCTGCCCCCTTCGGCGCCCGCGGCCGGCCCTTCAGGTAGGCGTAGGACTTCTCGTCCGGGGCGATCATCCCGGCGCGGGCACCGCCCTCGATCGACATGTTGCAGATAGTCATCCGGCCTTCCATCGAGAGCGCGCGGATGGCCTCGCCTGCGTACTCGATGGCGCTGCCGGTCCCGCCGGCGGTGCCGATCTCGCCGATGATGCCGAGAATGATGTCCTTCGCAGTGACGCCTGCGGGCAGCTTGCCGTCGACCGTCACCCGCATGTTCTTCGACTTCTTCTGGATGAGCGTCTGCGTCGCCAGCACGTGCTCGACCTCGCTGGTGCCGATGCCGTAGGCGAGCGCGCCGAAGGCGCCATGGGTCGCGGTGTGGCTGTCGCCGCAGACGATCGTCGTTCCGGGCAGCGTGAAGCCCTGCTCGGGGCCGATGATGTGGACAATGCCCTGCCGCTTGTCGAACTCGTTGAAGTACTCGAGCTCGAAGTCCTTGGCGTTCTCTGCGAGCGTCCTGATCTGCTCGGCGCTTTCCGGGTCCGGGTTGGGCTTGGTGCGCTCGGTGGTCGGCACGTTATGGTCGACCACGCACAGCGTCCTCTCGGGCGCGTGGACCTTGCGGCCGGCTATCCGCAAGCCCTCGAATGCCTGTGGGCTCGTCACCTCGTGCACGAGGTGGCGATCGATGTAGATCAGGCAGGTGCCGTCGGGCTGCTGATCGACCAGATGGTCGTCCCAGATTTTGTCGTAGAGCGTTCGTGCCATCGAGCGAAGCTTCTCCCAGGTTTTCAGGCCTTGATAGCGCCTCCGGCACCGGCTGGAAACCGGTGTCGCGTTATGCGACGCGGCTGGACGAAGAAAGAAAGCCGGCCCGCGGCTTGCGGTCCGGCTTCAAGGTAACGTCCACATCCTGAGGGATGGGCTGAAGGCGTCGTAAGGGAGGGTATCGCCTTCAGAACGCTGTCCGTCACAGCGCACCTCATCAACTCCCATGCGTGCCGTTGTGCAATGCGGTGTGCCGCATATTTGCTATGCGAAAGGCGCATGGGGCGGCGCATCTCACTTCCAGGCGCGCACCTTGGCGACCAGGAAGTCGCGCAGCACCTGGACCTTCTTCGCAGTCTTCAGCTCTTCCGGATAGGCGAAGATGATCGGCATCGTCGGCAGCTCGACGTCGGTCAGCACCGGCACCAGCTCGGTCTCCTCCTCGGTCAGGTAGTCGGGCATCATGCCGATGCCGATACCGGCCCGGATCGCGTACTTGACCCCGATCACGTTGTTGACACGCAGGGCCGGAACGCGCGGGCTCTTGCTCTCACGGCCGGCAAACTCCAGCCAGCGAATGATCGAAAGCTGCGCCGGCGGCGAGGCGCCGTAGGAGATGATGCGGTGGCGCTCGAGCTCGTCGAGCGACCGCGGTGCGCCGAACCGGCGTACGTACTGGGTGGAGGCGAAGGCGCGGACGCGGACGGTGGTGAGCTGGCGGCGGATCAGATCGCTCTGCTCGGGCTCGCGTGTGCGGAGCGCCACGTCGGCCTCGCGCATGGCGATGTCGAGCTGGTCGTCGCTCAGAATCACCTCGACCCGAATATCGGGATAGAGCTCCATGAACTCGCGCAGACGCTGCGTCACCCAGACGGTGCCGAGGCCGACAGGGGCGGAGATGCGCAACTCGCCGGCGGGCTTGGTCGTCGCGTCCGACAGCAGCGTCTCGGCGGTGTGGAGCTTGTTCATCACGTCGGTCGCGGTGCGGTAGAGCATCTCGCCCTGCTCAGTCAGCACCAGTCCGCGCGCATGGCGATGGAAGAGGGCGACGCCCAGGTCTTTCTCGAGCGAGGAGACCTGCCGGCTCACGGCCGACTGGCTCATATTCAGCGCGTCGCCTGCGTGGGTGAAGCTGCCGGCCTCGGCCGCGGCGTGAAAGATCCTCAGCTTGTCCCAGTCCATCGCAATCGATCCCTGCCACGCCATCCGGCGCACATTCTGCCGGCCCAGGGGCGCGAGGCTCCGGGCAGACAGGTGAGGGACGCTGGTGGTCGTTCCTGACGGATGGGCAGCAGGCCAACATGAAGCCCGCGCCGCCCTTTTTGGAGCGCAACTCTAGGGGGAATTTGCGACATTACAAGGGGTGCGAGGCTGCCCGGCGATATGCCTTCATTCGGCGGCAGCGGCGGCGCGAGTGACGCCGGCCGCCAGGTAGTGCTCCGCCTCGAGCGCTGCCATGCAACCCTGTCCGGCGGCGGTGACCGCCTGGCGGAAAACATCATCCTTAACGTCGCCGGCGGCGAACACGCCGCGGATCGAGGTAGCGGTCGAGTCGGGCTTGGTGATCAGGTAGCCCGAGGGCTTCATCTCGAGCTGGCCCTTGAACAACTCGGTTGCAGGGGCATGGCCGATGGCAATGAAAACGCCGTCGGTCTTGCGTTCAATGACCCGGCCGGTCTTCACGCTCTTGAGCCGAACCGCCGTGACCGCCTTCGGGTCCGCGGTCCCAACCACCTCCTCGAGTGTCGAATCCCAGACCACCTCGATCCTGGGATTGGCGAACAACCGCTCCTGCAGGATCTTCTCGGCACGGAAACAGTCGCGGCGGTGGACGATGGTGACGCGACTCGCGAACTTGGTGAGGAAGAGCGCCTCCTCCACCGCGGTATTGCCACCGCCGATGACCACGACCTCCTTGCCCTTGTAGAAGAAGCCGTCGCAGGTCGCGCACGCCGATACACCATGCCCTTGGAAGTGCTGCTCGGAGGGCAGCCCTAGCCAGCGGGCTTGGGCGCCGGTGCAGATGATGAGCGCATCGCAGGTATAGACGTCGCCCGAATCGCCTTCGAGCCGGAGCGGCCGCCGCGACAGGTCCACCTTGGCGATGTGGTCCATGATGACCTCGGTGCCGACGTGCTCGGCCTGAGCCTTCATCTCCTCCATCAGCCACGGCCCCTGAATGACCTTGGCGTAGCCCGGATAGTTCTCGACGTCAGTGGTGATGGTGAGCTGGCCGCCCGGCTGGATGCCCTGGATCAGCACCGGGCTCAGCATGGCGCGCGCGGCGTAGATCGCCGCAGTGTAGCCGGCGGGCCCGGATCCAAGGATCAGGACCTTGGCGTGACGTGTATTGGCCATGAGGTGCATCCATGCGGCCGCGGCGCAAAGCCGCCGGGACCTCCCACTTAGGTGCGGTGCGGCGCCGGGTCAACTGCTCCGCCCACACCAAGGCTGTGCCGTGCGCGCCACACATGCCGGGACAACCGTACCGGGCCGCCCTGGGCGTCTTGCCCGGTCCAACGTATAAGCACATGGAAACAGGATTAGGCGAAAGTGGTCGCGTGCTCGCGACTCACTCGAGGGGGTTTTCGTGGTCTCAGCCTGGCTCGTTCGTCGGTTGGCTGCCGGAGTTGCCGGCGCGGCTCTCTTTGCGTGCGCGGCGACGGCCGAGGCCGGCGGCTTCGGCGGGTCCGACTTCGAAGGCCTGTTCGGCAAGGAATGGACTGTCGGCGGCGTTCTCTTCGTCAGCCCGAAGTACGAGGGCTCGGACGAATACGAGGTGGTAGGCGCCCCGTTCGCATTTCCCGGCTCGCCGTTCGATGGTACCGGCCTCGTCACGTTCGCCGGCCTCGATGCCATCCAGATCCGGTTGCTGAGGCCCGGCAACTTCGAACTCGGGCCGGTGATCGGCTACCGGTTCGGCCGCGACGAGGACGACGGCGACCTGCTCCGGGGCCTGGGCGATATCGACGGCGGGTTCATCGCCGGCGTCTATGGTGCGGTAACGCTCGGCGCCTTCAAGTTCACGACCTCCTATCACCATCAGGTCGGCGGCGACGACGTCGGCGGCGTGCTGCGGTTCCGCGGCGCGGTCGAGGTGCCGGTCACCGCGGCAACGAAGCTGACCTTCACGGCCGGCACCAACTATGCCAGCGAAGACTACATGGACACCTACTTCGGGGTGAGCCCGGCGCAGTCGGCAGCCTCGGTTGCCGGCCTGCCGGTCTACGACGCCGACGCCGGCTTCAAGGACGTGTTCTTCTCGGTCAACGCGGCGATGAAGCTCGACCAGCGGTGGGGGCTGATGGTCGGGGGAAGCTACTCGCGTCTCATTGGGGACGCCGGTGACAGCCCGGTGATCGAGACCGAGGACCAGTTCACCGGCACGCTCGTCCTGACCTACACGCTCAACTGAGCGCCCATCGGCTGGAGAGCGGCGACTACCGTTTCTCATGCGATGGGACGGGCTGTCTTGCGGCCCCAAATGACTGCCGTCATAATTCTCTGACGTTCCGCCCCCGGACAACCCGCATTGGTGGCGCGGCACGAGGAGGAAGATCATCATGGTCTGCTCGCTACGCGGCCTGCTCGTCGCATTGCCGCTTGCATCACTCACACTCGGATTTTCGGTCTTAAGCGCGCAAGCGCAGGGCAAGGAGGTCACCTTTGCCCACCAGGACATGATTGTGCCGCTCCGGCTGCTGATGGCCAAGGGCGAACTCGAGAAGGCGACCGGCTACAAGATCAACTGGAAGCAGTTCGGCGGTGGCGGAGACGTCATCAAGGCGATGGCCTCGGGCGAGGTGCCGATCGGTGAGGTCGGCTCGAGCCCGGCGACGGCAGCCGTCAGCCAGGGCATGGATGTGGAGGTGATCTGGCTGCTCGACGACATCGGCAATGCCGAGCAACTCGTTGCGCGCAACGGCTCGGGCGTGACCAGTCTCGCCGGGCTCAAGGGCAAGAAGGTCGCAACACCGTTCGTCTCCACCGCGCACTACCAGCTCTTGGCCGCGCTGCAGGACGCCAAGGTCAATCCCAAGGAAGTCCAGATCCTCAACATGCGGCCGCCGGAGATCGTGGCCGCCTGGGAGCG
>JBIOVC010000336.1:0-6936 GCA_044867545.1 Hyphomicrobiaceae bacterium
ATGATCAGGAACCCGAGGTAGGCGAATTGAATGTCGGATGGGATGCCGGGCACGATCCGCTGATCGAGCTCCTTCTGGCGCGCTTCGCTTCTCACATCCGCACTGATCGCGCTCGTCACCACGCGCCCGGTGACGTCCGACACCAGATCGGTGATCACGTTGCCGACGCCCGACAGCGGCGCGCTTTCATCCGGTAGCGGCACGGCCGTCAGCCGCACGCGCCCGAGGCCGGACTCACGCACCGTCACCGCAAGGCGCCCCTGGTCGCCGGCGAGCGTATTGAGGAAGTCGGCGAGCGTCGCCCGCTGCATCGCCGCGTCGAGCCCGTCAACATCGATCCGCTGCCAGAGCCAGTTGCGCGATCCGGGCTGTCGCGGCGCCGCCGACTGCAGCATGATCAGGTTGACGTCGGCCCTCTCGGCCGCCGCCGTCAGGTCATCGAGGATCAGGCTCCGCTCCGGCCCGCTGCCCGAACGGAAATAGAGGAGCCGGCCCTCGATGCGTCCGCTGACGATCACCGCTTGCCCGCGCAATGATCTCATCGCGTCGGCGAGCTTGTAGGGATCGATGCTGTCGACGAGCGCCCGTCCCGTGCCCGCCTCGATCTTCGGCGCACTGCTGAGCGTCTGCGGCCCGCCGGGCTCGAGTGCCAGCACGCGCACGTTCGCGCGAGCGAGCGGCCGGTCGAGCTGCCACATCGCCTCCGTGAACGGTTGGCGCTCGCCGACCTCGACGACGAGGTTCCGCCGCACCTGCGCGTAGAGGCGCTCCGCTGCGCCTTCACCTCGCCTGACGAGCGGATAGCTCGTCGATCCGGCCATCATCCTCAAATCCCAGCCCTTCGGCAGGTCCTTGAGCGCCGCGCGGTTCCGGAACACGGCCCCCTCGCCGAGCACGATCGTCAGCGTGCCCTGCCCAGCCGGCATCTCCGGCGCGAGCACGCTGGCGACGCGGGCGAGCTCGTCCGGCGTGCCTGCTGTGAACCGCTCCCCGCCACGGTTGACGAATGTCCAGTGTCCCTCCGCGCCGACGTCGGCGGCGAGGGCGGTCCCCTTGGTGCCGAGCGGGACGGCCTTGAGGTGCGTGAGAGCATCATCGAGGCCGATGCCGTGCCGCACGGCCTTCGATCCCGCCTTCTCGGCGAGTCCAATGACCTTCGACAGCCACTGCGCCGCAACGGGCTGGGTTACGGCGAGCGACACGCCGAGCCAGACCAGCAGGAGGGACAGCCGCCGCGCCATGCTCCACTCGCTCATCCGCGCGACTTCGCAAAATCGGGAGCACGCTTCTCGAGGAACGCGCTGAATGCCTCGCGCGCCTCCGGCGAGGCCAGGCGTTCGGCGAAGACCTTCACCTCCTCGTCGATCCGCGTCAGCACCTCTTCCGGGTCTCCTCGCATCAGCCGCCGCGTGGCGGCGAGCGCCTCTTGCGGCTTTGCGACGAGCTTGAGCGCCGCCTGCCGTGCATGTGTCTCGAGCTCCTCCGCCGGCACGATTGCGTTGACGAGCCCCGCCCCGCGCGCCCGCTCGGCAGTGAACGGCTCGCCGAGCGCCAGGAGCTCGAAGGCGCGCGCGTGCCCCATCCTGAGCGGCGCGATCAGGCTCGACCCCGCCTCCGGCACGAGCCCGAGATCGAGGAACGGCGTACGGAAGCTCGCCGCCGGCGTCGCGTAGACCAGATCGCAGTGCAGCAGCATCGTCGTGCCGATGCCGACCGCCAGCCCGTCGACCGCCGCGATCATCGGCTTTGCGACACGCGGGAGCGCACGGATGAATGCGAGGACCGAGCCGGTGAGGCCGGCGTCCCCGCGCGATCGCGCCAGGAACTCGCCGATATCGCTCCCGGCGCTGAACACCCCGCCCGAGCCGACGAACAGATGCACCGCGACGGCGTCCGATCGGTCGCCCGCCCCGAGCGCCTCGGTCATCGCCGCATACATCGCCGAGGTGAGCGCGTTCTTCTTCTCCGGCCGGGTGAAGCGGATCGTCTGCACCCCGTCCGCAATGCCGATCGAAATCTCCTGCGTCATGGGAGCGTGCCCCCTCACGCGATGCGGTCGGACGCAACGGCAAGGATGGCGCCAGCGCCTCCGGTCACTGTCTGCGCGAGACCCGTAGCGGCGGTCACGACGTTCTCCGCAAAATAGCGCGCCGAGCTGACAGCCCCGGCCCCGTTCCCGTCGCGAGACGCGGCGAGCGCGCCACGCGCGAGGTAGACGCCACCCGCAGCGATCCCGAACAGCCTGAGGTAGGGCGTCGCCCCGGCGAGCGCTGCGTCCCGGTTCGTGGCGAGCTGAGTGCCCATCCAATGCGAGGCACGCTTCAGCGCCGCGACCGCCTCGCCGAGCCGCTCGCTCGTCGCCCCGAACGCCGGCTGGTTCGACGCGGCGACCTCGGCAACCGTGCGCTCGAGCTCCCCGATGTAGCCGGCCATCACGCCTCCGCTCTCGAGCGGCAGCTTGCGCAGCACGAGGTCGATCGCCTGGATGCCGTTCGTGCCCTCGTAGATCGGCAGGATGCGCGCATCGCGATAGTACTGCGCCGCGCCGGTCTCCTCGATGAACCCCATGCCGCCGTGCACCTGCACGCCGAGCGAGGCGACTTCGGCGCCGATGTCTGTCGAGAACGCCTTGGCGACCGGAGTGAGCAGCGCAGCCCGCGCGGACGCCGTCTGCCGCTCGCTCTCCGACTTCCCCCGGTGCGAGATGTCGATCTCGCGCGCCGTGGCGAGACAGATCATCCGCGCCGCCTGCGTCAGCGCCTTCATCGTCAGCAGCATGCGGCGCACGTCGGGATGCTCGATGATCGCCACCATGGCGCGGCCGTCCGCTCCATGGCCCTGCCGCCGCTCCTTTGCGTAGGCTATCGCCCGCTGCGTCGCCCGTTCCGCGATGGCGACGCCCTGCACACCGACCGCCAGCCGCGCCGCGTTCATCATCAGGAACATGGCGGCGAGCCCGCGGTTCTCCTCGCCGACGAGGTAGCCGACCGCGCCGTCCTTCTCGCCGTAGGCCATCACGCACGTCGGGCTGCCGTGGATGCCGAGCTTGTGCTCGAGCCCCGCGCAGGCAACGTCGTTGCGAGCGCCCAGCGAGCCGTCCGCGTTGACGAGCCGCTTCGGAACCAGGAACAGCGAGATGCCCTTGGTGCCGGCCGGCGCATCGGGGAGCCGCGCGAGCACCATGTGGATGATGTTCTCCGACATCTCGTGCTCGCCGTAGGTGATGAAGATCTTGGTGCCGAACAGCCGGTAGGTGCCGTCGGCCTGACGCTCGGCGCGGGCCTTGAGCGCGCCGAGGTCGGAGCCGGCCTGCGGCTCGGTGAGGTTCATGGTGCCGCTCCACGCACCGCTGACCAACTTCGGCAGGTACCGCGCTTTGAGCTCGTTAGAGCCGAGCGCCTCGAGCGCGCCGACCGCGCCTTGCGTCAGCAGCGGGCAGAGCCCGAACGCGAGGTTGGCCGAATTCCAGATCTCGCACGCTGCCATCGAGACGATCTCCGGCAGCTCCTGTCCACCCCAGGCCTGGGGGCAAGGGAGCGCGTTCCACCCAGCCTCGGCGAACGCGCGATAGGCGTCGTCCCAGCCGGGCGGTGTTACGACCTTGCCGTCGACCAGTCGGGAGCCAACACGGTCGCCGATCGCGTTGATCGGCTCCAGCACGGACGCGGCGAACTTGCCCGCCTCCTCGACGACCGAGCGGATAGTATCCTCGTCGAGGCCCTCGTAGGTGCCGCGCGCGGCAAGCCACGGCACATCGACCGCGGCCTTGAGCGCGAGCATGATGTCGTCTACGGGAGCCTGGTAGCTCATGTGGTCCTCGCGGGGCTCTTGGCTTCTCGATCGAAGCTTAGGCCGAAGCCTTGGCCGCGGAAAGGCAACAGCAGCGAAAGTCGGCGAATGCCTGTGGTCAAGGCGACGGCGGAGAGCATCGCACGTGCGGCGGAAGCGGTGCGCGCCGGGCGCCTCGTCGCGTTCCCGACCGAGACCGTCTACGGCCTCGGCGCCGACGCGACCAACGCCCGCGCCGTCGCCGAGGTGTTCGCCGCCAAGGGACGCCAGCGCTTCAACCCGTTGATTGTCCACGTCGAGAGCCAGGAAGCTGCCGAACGGCTCGCGGTCTTCAATGAGAAGGCGCGCCAGCTCGCCGCCGCGTTCTGGCCGGGCCCCTTGACGCTGGTGCTCGAGCGCCGGCCCGGCGCGCCGATCGCCGATCTGGTCACCGCCGGATTAGATACCTTGGCCGTGCGCGCACCCGATCATCCCATAGCGCGCGCACTGCTGAAGGCGGCGGGCACCCCGATCGCCGCGCCCTCGGCCAACCGCTCGGGCCATGTGAGCCCGACCCGCGCCGGGCATGTGCTGGCCGACCTCGGCGACGTCCCGGCGATGATCCTCGACGGTGGGCCGACCGCGCACGGGCTGGAATCGACCGTGCTCGACGTCACCGGCCCGTCTGTCGTCCTGTTGCGGCCGGGCGCCGTCACCGCCGATGCAATAGAGGCCGTCCTCGGCGAGCCGCTGCTGCGCTCGAGATCCGATGACCGTCGCCCGCGCTCGCCGGGTCAGCTCGCGAGCCACTATGCGCCGGCAACGCCGCTGCGGCTCGACGCTGCCTCCACCCAACCAGGAGAGGCGCTGCTCGCCTTCGGAACCGCACCGGCGCACGATGGGCCGGAGATCAATCTGAGCCCCACGGGCGATCTCATCGAGGCGGCCGCCAACCTGTTCGCGGCGCTCCGCACGCTCGATGCGAGCGGCGCAAGCGGCATCGCCGTCATGCCGATTCCCGATACCGGCCTCGGCGAGGCGATCAACGACCGCCTCCGCCGTGCTGCCGCCCCACGAGGGAAGGGCTGATGTGGCGGCCCTCTCGATGCTAAGCTCACGGCCATCAGACAAGAGCCCGATCCCGAAACCATGACCGCCAACTCATCCGCGCGCAGCAAACTGAGGCCGCCGACCCCGGAGCTGATCGCACGCCTGACCGAGATCGTCGGGCCGGAGCACGCCTTGACCGACCCGGAGCGCCAGCTCCCGTATCTCAGGGAGATGCGCGACCTCTGGTTCGGCAAGACGCCGCTGGTGCTGCGGCCGGCAACCGTCGAGCAGGTCAGCAGGATTCTGGCGCTCGCCAACGAGGCGCGCGTCGGCGTCGTGCCCCAGGCCGGCAACACCGGCCTCGTCGGCGCCCAGGTCCCCCACGAGAGCGGCAACGAGATCGTGCTGTCGGTGGCGCGCCTCGACAAGGTGCGCAGCATCGACGCCGCCGGCTACAGCATGACGGTCGAGGCCGGGCTGACGCTCGCCGAGTGCCAGGCCGCTGCCGAGAAGGCGGATCGGCTCTTTCCCTTGAGCCTGCCGTCGGAAGGGAGCTGCCGCATCGGCGGCAACATCGCCACCAACGCCGGCGGCGTCGCCGTGCTCGCCTACGGCAACACCCGCCAGCTCGTGCTCGGTCTCGAGGTGGTGCTGGCGGACGGCCGCATCTGGAACGGCCTCAAAGCCCTGAAGAAGGACAACACCGGATACGATCTGCGCGACCTTTTCGTCGGCTCGGAGGGCACGCTCGGCATCGTCACCGCCGCAGTTCTGAAGCTCTTTCCGCGCCCCGCCGAGAAGGCGACCGCCTTTGTCGCCTTGCCGGGCATCGAGGCGACGCTCGAGCTGTTCACACTGGCGAAGGCCGCCTGCGGCAGCGGTCTTACCGCCTACGAGTTCGTGTCGCGGCGCGGTCTCGACATCGCGAGCCGCAACATTCCCGGCGCCCGTGTGCCGTTCCCGGTCACCGCGCCGTGGTATGCGCTGCTCGAAGTGTCGGGCGCCAACGCCGACGGCTCCGCCGAGCGCGATCTCGAAGCGCTCCTTGGCAATGCGGCGGAGCGCGGCATCGTCAGCGACGCGATCATCGCACGCTCGCTCACCCAGGCAGCCGAGCTTTGGCGACTGCGCGAGGAGCTGCCCGAGGCGCAGAAGGCCGAGGGCTCTAGCCTCAAGCACGACGTCTCGGTGCCGATCGCCCGGATTCCGGATTTCGTTACGCGCGCCGATGCGCTCGTCGAGCAGATTTGCCCTGGCGCCCGCCCTGTGCCGTTCGGACACTTTGGCGACGGCAATGTCCACTACAACGTCAGCGAGCCGCCGGGTTTCGGCCGTGAGCCCTTCCTGAAGGTCGGCGAGCGGATCACCGCCGCCATCCACGACCTTGTCGTCGGTCTCGAAGGCTCGATCTCGGCGGAGCACGGCATCGGCCGCATGAAGCGGGCCGAGCTGCAGCGGTTCAAGAGCCCGGTGGAGCTCGAGCTGATGCGGCACATCAAGTCGGTCTTCGACCCGAACGGCATCATGAACCCCGGCAAGGTCTTATGAAGAGTTCATTGTAGGTCGGTGCTGACGTCGAACGGAGTTCGGCGGAAGCCCGATAGGTCGGGTGTCGGCGTCGGGCTTCGCATGCGCTCAGCCCGACCTACAGCAACCTCGGGCTCGCTGCCTCCTGCAGCTCCGGGCCTTCGTTCCGCGGGTCGTTGAGCTTGGGGTTCACCTCGATGACCTCGAGCAGATCGTCCGCGGCAGGCACGAGCATGCCCGTGGCCTCGTCCGCGGACGTTCCGCGCACGTCGAGCCACTGATCGAAGTCGGCGGGCGCCAGGATCGCCGGCATCCGGTCGTGCAGCGCCGCCACCGGGGCGTTGGCCGCCACAGTGAGGATCGCCATCGTATCGATCTCGCTGCCGTCGGCGCCGAGCCAGGTCTCGTAGAGGCCAGCGAGTGCCATCGGCCCGCCCGAGCGGAGCCGCAGCAGATGCGGTCGCCTCTTTCCGCGCGCACCCGTCCACTCGTAGAACCCGTCGGCGGGGACGAGGCATCGCCGGTACCGCATCGCGCCGCGGAACGAGGCCTTCGTCGCCGCCTGCTCCGAACGCGCGTTGACGAGCGTCG
>JBIOVC010000337.1:0-3777 GCA_044867545.1 Hyphomicrobiaceae bacterium
AGCGCATAGCTCGCGATGTTGAACGGAACGCCGAGGAACACGTCCGCCGAACGTTGATAGAGCTGGCAGGAGAGCCGCCCGTCAACAACGTAGAACTGGAACAGGCAGTGACATGGCGCGAGCGCCATGTCCGGGATTTCGGCCGGGTTCCACGCCGACACAATCATGCGGCGGCTGTCGGGGTTGATCTTCAGCGTCTCGACGACTTCCGTGATCTGGTCGATCGAGCGACCGTCCGGCGCCGCCCACGATCGCCACTGCTTGCCGTAGACCGGCCCGAGGTCGCCGTTGGGGTCCGCCCACTCGTCCCAGATCGAGACCTTGTTGGCCTTGAGGTAGGCCGTGTTCGTGTCGCCCTTCAGGAACCAGATGAGCTCGTGGATGATCGACCTCAGGTGCACCTTCTTCGTCGTGACGAGCGGAAAGCCATCGGCAAGATCGAACCGCATCTGGTGGCCGAACACGCTGAGCGTGCCGGTGCCGGTGCGGTCGGTCTTCTTGACGCCGTGCTCGCGCACCCGGCGCATCAGGTCGAGATACTGCTCCATGACGATAAGATAGCGCGATTCCGCAGAAGTTCGAGCCGCGGGCCGCCCCTGTCCCTGCAACTCACACCGGCAGCTCGATGGCGGCCAGAACCGCCAGCAGCGTCAAATTGTAGGCGGCATGGCACACGATCGTCACCCATAGGTTGCCCGTCCGCCACAGCAGCCACGACAGCAGCAGCCCGATCAGGAACACCTCGATCAGCCCAGCCGCAGTATAGCCCACGTGCAGCCCCGTCCAGCCCATCGTCGTCACCAGCGAGGCGCCGAAGTAGCCGACCCGGCTCTGCGCCAGCGCCGACTGCAGGAACCCGCGGAACAGCATCTCCTCCGATACCGGCGCGCCGATGCCGATCACGACCGCTGCCAGCAGGGCGAGATCGGAGCGCATGAAGCCCGCGAACGGCTGCAGATCCTGCACGATGCTGTCGGGGCTGATGAGGTGCACGGCAAGATTGTAGGGCGCAATCAGCAGGACCATCGCACCGAGCGCCGGCAGCAGCGCCGATGCACCGGGCATTTCCTGCATCGCCAGCAGGGTGCGCGGCCGCCCGCCGAACAGCGATGCGGCAAGCAGCACCAGCACGATGACGATGCCCTGCATCAGGCCCAGTCGGATCAGCAGTCCGATCGAGGAGATGGATACCGGCGGCGCGTGGCCCGTGTGCGGCCCTGCGCCGGTAATCGCGAGGATCAGCTCGACGATCGGCCCGGCGAATCCGCCGCCGACGATTCCGATCGCGAGGATCGCGACTGTTGCTGCGAGCGCCGCCGGCGCAGACCACGGCGAGGACGCATGATAGCGACGGCCCGCCTCCTTCACGCGGCCGTCCGATGCGTTGTCCACGCTTGCCGGTTCCCTCTGCAACGGAAGCTTTCGTTTACGTCTGTGAACGCATATATTAAGGGCGCTGGATTCGTCCGGCTATGGCGATAAATGGCCATCGGAATAAGCCCATCGGACCCGGGGGCGGTACCCGGCGCCTCCACCATATGCCCGTGCTCGAGCCGAAATCACGGAGTGAACCGTAAGGAACGAGCGAGCTGGATCATCGAGAGTACCGAAGATCGAGCGCTGCACGGGCATATGATGGGGGCGAAATAGGATCGACGAGGGTGTAAAGGGTGTGCTTTTGCCCGGCATGGTTCCGCCGTTATCGGGCCATCCAGAATAGTTGCCAATGACAACTATGCTGAGGCTGCTCTCGCTGCGTAACGCGGCGCGAAACGCCTGAATCGAAGTCCTGCTCCTTAGCCGGAGCAGGCGCGGTCTCGGAGGGCACCGGGCAACAGAAGCCCTCCACTTTCCTGCCTCCTTGAGGGGCGGTCAAAGGGGCGACGAGCGGATAGCCGCATGACAGCCGGGCAAGGGATCGACTACGAGGCATTGACTCAGGAGGCGATGCGCGGGGTCGTCCGCACGATCCTGAACCGTGTCATCAAGTCCGGCCTGCCGGGCGATCACCACTTCTACATCGCCTTCGACACCACCGCTCCGGGCGTCACCATTTCGCGACGCCTCAAGGAGAAATATCCCGACGAGATGACCATCGTCCTGCAGCACCGCTTCTGGGACTTGATGGTCAACGACGAGCGCTTCGAGGTAAAGCTGACGTTCGACGGCATTCCGGAGCGCCTGGTCGTCCCGTTTGCCGCGCTCAAGGTCTTCTTCGACCCGAGCGTGCGCTACACCCTGCAGTTCGAGGACCTCTCCTCCGCCGAGGAGCCGCAGGAGTCCGGTGCCGCGCGCCGGCGCGAGAACGGCGCGACGCGGCGTGCCGGCGGTCAGCCGGCAGGTGATGCCGGGGACCGCGCGACGCCCCGCCAGCTCGGCGAGCGCCGTCCGCGCAGCCGCGCCAAGCCCCGCTCCGAGAAGTCGGGCGAACCGGACCCGGCGGCACCCCGCCTGCCCGTGCTGGTGCCGCGCGAGACCGAGCCCACCAAGCCCGCCGCCGCATCCGAGCCCGCTCCCGCGCCGAAGACCGGCGCGGAGGTCGTAAGCCTCGACGCTTTCCGCAAGAAGTAGGTAGCGCTACTCCTCAGTTCGGATCGAGCGGCCCCTTCCCGCCGCCGCCTCGATCTGCCCGACGCTCGACCCCCGATCACGACCATCGACAGCCCGCCGAGCCGTCTCGCGTTCGGTTTCGATCGCTGCACAGCACAAGGGCCCCGCGATCGACGCGAGGCCCTTGCCATAGAGGTCGACTGGTGGAGCTCAGTAGCAGTACTGCTTGAGCGTCCAGTTCACGATCTTGCAGCGCTCCTGGCCGTTGGCGCCGATGGTGCACTGGCGATTGGGGATGCGCTGATAGTCGCAGTAGACGAGCGATCCGGCGCCGGGCGGCGAACCCGAGTAGCCCTTGACCGGGCCCTGGGTCTGGATCTCGATCTCTTCCAGCGTGCTGCTGTAGCCGCCCTTGCGCGCCTCGGCTGATGTGCTCGCAACGACCGGCGCCAGCAGCGCCACCGCCATGACGGCACAAGAGCTGATCTTCCAAAATCCGTTCGCAGTCATCAAACCCTCCATTGCTGGCGACCACCCATGCGGCGGCACAACCGGTGTCGTGAGATGATGATTAGCGCTGTCCCACACCCCACGCTGTCCCGCGGGTGACAGTCCCGCCCTATTCCGCCTCCTCCGCCGAGCGGCCCTGCTCCCCTTCCGAAACCGCGCCTGCAGCGACAAGCGCCGCATACTCCGCCTCGCCGATCCCGACCTCTGAGAGCAGTGCCCGATTGTGCTCGCCGAGCTTCGGCGCCGGCGTGCGGATCGAGCCAGGCGTCCCGGAGAACCGCGGCACCACGTGATGCATGGGAAACTGGCCCATCTCCTCGTCGGGATAGTCGGCGATCAACTCCCGCTCGAGCACGTGCGGGTCCTCTATGATCTGCGCGATGTCGTAGATCGGCCCGATCGTGACCTCGGCCTGCTCGAAGAACGCCATGTTCTCGGCGAGCGTCCGCTCGGCGATGAACGGCGCGATGATCTCATCGATCTCGTCCAGGTGCTTGACGCGATCGGCATTGGTGCGGAAGCGCGGATCATCGACCGCGTCCGGCCGGCCAATCGCGCGGAACAGCCGCTCCGCCATCTTCTCCGTCGACGCCGACAGCCCGACGTACTTGCCGTCCTTGCACCTGTAGGCATTGCGCGGGGCGGAGTTGCGCGACCGGCTGCCCATCCGCTGCACTATCCTGCCGGTCAGCCGGTAGTTGGCGGCGTGCGGGCTCA
>JBIOVC010000338.1:0-2579 GCA_044867545.1 Hyphomicrobiaceae bacterium
GATTTTCAAGTGGCAGCAGAGGCGCTTGGGGAGAGCATCTCAACGTCCGCCCGACGTCCGGACCCGGAACAACGTCGTCCGCAGGTGCCAAACAAGGCGATCACATATGAATCGCGCGCTTGCCGACAGATAGCGCCGCTTCCTTGACCGCCTCGCTCATCGTCGGATGCGCGTGGCAGGTGCGGGCGAGGTCCTCGGCCGAGCCGCCGAACTCCATGATGACCACGGCTTCCGCGATCATCTCGCCTGCGTTCGCGCCGATGATGTGGACGCCGAGGATGCGGTCGGTCGTGGCGTCGGCGAGAATTTTCACGAAGCCGTCGGTGACGCGGTTGACCTTGGCGCGCGCATTCGCCGTGAACGGAAACTTGCCGACGGTGTAGGCCCTGCCCGCGACCTTCAACTCCTCCTCGGTGGCGCCGACGGACGCTACTTCCGGGTGCGTATAGATGACGTTCGGGATCGCCTCGTAGTTCACATGGCCCGCCTGGCCGGCGATGATCTCAGCAACCGCGATCCCTTCGTCCTCCGCCTTGTGCGCGAGCATGGGGCCGGCGATCGCGTCGCCGATCGCGTAGATGCCGGGGACGTTGGTCTGGAAGTGCTGATCGACGACGACCCGCTTCTTGGGGTCGAGCGCGACGTCTGCCTGCTCGAGTCCGAGGCCGGCCGTGTAGGGCACCCGTCCGATCGAGACGAGCACGACGTCGGCATCGACCGTCTCCGCAGTCCCGCCTGCCGCCGGCTCGATCGTCACCTTGTGGCCTGAGCCGCCGCCGGTGACCTTCGTCACCTTGCTCGCGAGCTTGAAGGTGATACCCTGCTTCTGCAGGATGCGCTGGAACTGCCGCGCGATCTCGCCGTCCATCCCGGGCAGGATGCGGTCGAGGAACTCGACGACCATCACCTCGGCCCCGAGACGCCGCCAGACCGAGCCCAGCTCTAGCCCGATTATTCCGGCGCCGACCACGAGCAGCTTCTTCGGCACCTTGGGAAGGGTGAGCGCGCCGGTCGACGACACGATCGTCTTCTCGTCGATCTCGACGCCCGGAAGTCTTGCCACGTCCGATCCCGTCGCGATCACGATCGCGCGCGTCTCGAGCGTCTTCTTCTCGCCGTTGATGAAGGTGACCTCGACCTTGCCCGGACCGGCGATCCGCCCGGTGCCGTGGAACGGCTCGATCTTGTTCTTGCGGAACAGGAAGGCGACGCCGTCGACGTTGCCTTTGACGCCCTCATCCTTGAAGGCAAGCATGCGGGCGAGATCGAGCTCAGGCTTGACCTTGATGCCCTTCGCCGCGAAGCCGTGCGCAGCCTCGTCGTAAAGCTCGGAAGCGTGCAGCAGAGCCTTCGACGGGATGCAGCCGACGTTGAGGCAGGTGCCGCCGTGGGTGGCGCGCTTCTCGACGACGGCGACCTTCATCCCGAGCTGCGCCGCGCGGATCGCGCACACGTAGCCGCCGGGCCCGGTGCCGATGACGATCAGGTCGTAGGGCACGGCACTACAGCTCCAGCAGGAAGCGCTGCGGGTCTTCCAGGCACTCCTTGACGCGCACCAGAAAGGTGACAGCCTCGCGGCCGTCGACGATGCGGTGATCGTAGGTCAGCGCCAGATACATCATCGGCCGTGCCACCACCTGGCCGTTCTTGACGACAGGGCGCTCCTCGATGCGGTGCATACCGAGGATGCCCGACTGGGGGGCATTGAGGATCGGCGTCGACATCAGCGAGCCGAACACGCCGCCGTTGGTGATCGAGAAGGTGCCGCCCTGCAGCTCCTCTATGCCGAGCTTGCCTTCGCGCGCCCGCTTGGCGAAATCGCCGATCGCCGCCTCGATCTCGGCGATGCTCATGCGGTCGGCCTCGCGCACGACCGGCACGACTAGGCCGCGTTCGGTGCTGACCGCGACGCCGATGTGGTAGTAGTTCTTGTAGATGATGTCGCCGCCGTCGATCTCGGCGTTGACGGCGGGCACCTCCTTCAGCGCCTGGATGCAGGCCTTCACGAAGAAGCCCATGAAGCCGAGCTTCACGCCGTGGCGCTTCTCGAACAGGTCCTTGTAGTGTGAGCGCATCTGCATCACCGCGCTCATGTCGACGTCGTTGAACGTCGTCAGCATAGCGGCGGCGTTCTGCGCTTCCTTCAGCCGCCGGGCGATGGTCTGCCGTAGCCGCGTCATCGGCACCCGCTCCTCGCGGGCGACGTCGTTCGCCACAGACGGGGCGCGCATGCTCGGGGCAGGCACCGGTACGGCGGCGGCTACCGCAGTCCCGGCCGATGCGGCGGCAGGCTTCGCCGCCTTGCCTGCCGCGGCCGCCATCGCATCTCCCTTGAGAACCTGGCCGCGCTTGCCGGAGCCCGCCACTTCACCCGGCGTCAGCCCGCTTTCCTCGAGCAGCTTGCGGGCGGCCGGCGACGGCGGCATCTCGCTCTTTGGCGGTGGAGGAGCGGCTGCGGGAGCCGGCTTCGCCGCGGCTCTCTGGGGGGATGGCGGAGGCGGCGTGGCGGAAGCCTGCCGGCTGTCCGGTGGCGGTGCGCCGGCACCTTCCTTGATGCTTCCCAGCACGGCGCCGACTGC
>JBIOVC010000339.1:0-2505 GCA_044867545.1 Hyphomicrobiaceae bacterium
AGCCCAGGATGGAGGCGATGTTGACGATGGAGCCGCCCGTGCCGTTGGCGATCATGCGCCGGGCCGCCTCGCGGCCGACGCGGAAGACGCCGTCGAGGTTTACGGCCATCACATCGCGCCACTCCGCCTCGCTCGCCTTCACGAAAAAAGAGCCCGACGGCACGCCCGCGTTGTTGATGAGGACGGTGACCGGCCCCGCCGCGGCCTCGGCCGCATCGAACGCTCCGGCCACCGAGGCCGGGTCGGTCACGTCGAGATGGACCGCCCAGGCCTTCCCGCCAACAGCGCCGATCTCGCCTTCCAGCTGGCGCAGCCGATCGAGCCGCCGCGCGCCCAGCACCACGCCGGCCCCGGCACCCGCCAGCACGCGCGCAAAATGCGCGCCGAGCCCCGACGAGGCGCCGGTGACGAGGGCTGTCTTGCCTGCAAGAGAAAACATTCCGTTCGGCTCGAAGGTGTCAGACCCTCCGGGTCTGACACCATCCTACACCTACTTGAGGCGGGCCAGATAGTGCGCGCCACCGGAGGTGGCAGAGGCTGACGCGCCATTCCACCGGCCGGCGCGGCAATGCGAGCGCCACCCGTTCGATCCGCAACAGCGGCGTGCCGACCTCGATCTCGAGCGCTTTCGCTGTGGCGCGGTCGGCGAGCACGGCGGTGAGCCGCTCCTCGGCCTCGAGAACCATCACCGCCCAGGATTTCTGGTAGATGCCATAGAGCGTGTCGGGCAGCTCCTCCTGGTCGGCGAGACCCGGAAACAGCGCCTCGGGCAGACTGATCCTCTCCAGAATGAACGGAGCGCCGTCGCGCGTGCGCACGCGGCGGATGCGCAGGACCTTGCTGCCGACGGCGAGGTCGAGCTCGCGCCGCTCCGCGCGGTTTGCGGTTGCACGCACGAGCCGCAAGCTGCGGCTCTCGGCTTCGACCGGCCTCCGCCCGTTGAGCACGCGGGAGAACCGCGCCAGCTCCTCCTCGCGCGTGTGCTCGTAGACGAACGTCCCTAGTCCCTGTCGGCGGATAACAACATACTCGGCCACCAGAGCCGTCACCGCCATGCGCGCGGTGCCCTGACTGATGCCGAATTGCCTGGCAATGTCGAGCTCGCTGGGAATCGGCTGACCCGGCGCCCAGGCGCCCGATTGGATTTGCTCCACCAGCTGCTCGCGCACTTGCAGGTAGCGCGGGCGCCTTGCTCCATCGTCTCGCGAGATCATGGTGCGCTTGGTGTGCGCCCCGCAGGCCCGGTGGACATGACACGTCCTATGGCTGCAATCAAAAAGAATGCATCCTATAGATGCTTTGCGCTGCACTGTCGCCCCATACCGTCTGAACAAGACGGCCAATGGCGATTTTGCCACAGCTTGTATGCATGCTTGCCACGGACACTCACAACATCGCCTCGCGGCGGGTGATCGAGGCCAACGGCGGCCGGCTCGTCGGCGAGTTTCGCAATCTCCGGTTCGGCGACGTACCGAGGCTGCGCTATGTCGTCGATCTTGCAGGGCAATAGTGAGCCTGCGAAGGCATCAGCGAAGGTGTCAGCAAAGCGCCTCAAGGCTGTGGAAGACGGGCTGACTTTGCGCCCCTGGGCCTTATAGTGCGCGCCTATGGCGACCATCGCAGCGCAGCCCAGGAAATCGCAGCGCCCCGCGGCCACCTGCTCGGTGCCAACCGGCGAGCCGGTGCCCATCGTCAAGGGCAGCCACGTCTACCTGATCGACGGCTCGGGCTACATCTTTCGCGCCTTCCATGCGCTGCCACCCCTGACGCGCCCGTCCGACGGTGTGCCCGTCGGCGCCGTGCACGGGTTCTGCGGCATGCTGTGGAAGCTGCTCCAGGATTCCCGCAAGTCGAGCGGGCCTACGCATATCGCCGTGCTGCTCGACTACAGCGAGAAGACCTTCCGCAACGAGATCTACCAGGACTACAAGGCGCACCGTCCGCCGGTGCCCGAGGAGCTGGTGCCGCAGTTCAGCATGATCCGCGATGCGGTGAAGGCCTTCAACATCGCTTGTATCGAGCAGAACGGATACGAGGCCGACGACCTGATCGCCACCTATGCCAGGTACGCGCTGTCCGGGGGCGGCGATGTCACCATCGTCTCGTCCGACAAGGATCTGATGCAGCTGGTCGGGCCCGGCGTGTCGATGCTCGACACCATGAAGAACCGCTCGGTCGGCGCCGACGAGGTGCGCGAGCGCTTCGGCGTGACGCCCGACAAGGTGGTGGACGTGCAGGCGCTGGCGGGGGACTCGACGGACAATGTCCCCGGCGTTCCCGGCATCGGCGTGAAGACCGCGGCTGAGCTGATCAACGAGTACGGCGACCTCGATACGCTGCTCGAGCACGCCGGCGAGATCAAGCAGACCAAGCGGCGAGAGCGGCTGATCGAGTTCGCCCTGCAGGCCAAGCTCTCGCGCGAGCTGGTGCGGCTCAAGGACGACGTGCCGGTGGTGGTGCCCGTCGAGCAGCTTGGCTTGCACGACCCGGACCCCGACGCGCTCC
>JBIOVC010000340.1:0-13116 GCA_044867545.1 Hyphomicrobiaceae bacterium
GTGCGCTGGGCCAGACGACCGGCACCGTTTCGTTATTGAGGGTCGGCGAAGCCGGCGATGGGCCGACAAGACGGAAAGCGGGCCATGTGCAGAGGCGGCCCGCACCGCCGCCCCTGCACCAATGGCCGCCAAGTAGCAAGCCAATAAAAGCCGTCGCCGCAACTCCACCACGCGCCGCGCTCGTGCCTCCCAGGAGGCAACGTGCGAGGCTGGCAACAGGGAGCCTAGCGAATGGATGAACCCGTTCAGTGTAGAAATATGCCTGATATTACAAAGGTTTTGGCAATCCTGCACGGTCGCCAGCACCAAGTGCAGCGATCATGCTATAGGTTTGATAGACACATGGGCCGCTCGACCGGTCATGAAAGTTGCATGAAGTTTTCCTGAAAATTTCCTGCAGCTGGGGCCGGCCCTGTCGAAGACGCGAATCACGCTGGAAAAAATGACGGCACGATCGTTCCGCTTTGCGTCCTTCACGCTCGATATGGACCGGCTGTGCCTGCGCTCGCCCTCAGGCGAGATGAAGCTGAGGCCCAAGAGCTTCGAGGTGCTTCGGTATCTGGTCGAGAATGCGCGCCGGGTCGTTACCAAGGATGAGGTGATCGACACCGTTTGGTCGGGAGTCACGGTCACCGAGGAATCGCTAACTCGCTGTATCAGCGAGGTCCGTCGCGCGCTCGGCGACGAGAGCCAGGAGATCGTCAAGACGGTCCCAAAACGGGGCTACCTGTTCGACTTGCCTGTCGAGGCGGCGGACGCGGCCGCGGGGCGAGAGGCCGTCGGCGACGAGCGGCCGCCTCCGGGTGGCAGTGCCCGCGCACCGGAGTCGAGCGACCACGCAGACTCCCCGGCGACGTCTCGCCCTCGCCATGCCGAGCGCCGGCAGCTGACCGTCCTGGCCTGCAGCATTGCAGGCCTGACGACGCTGGCGAGAGATCTCGACCCAGAAGACCTCGGCCAGGTCCTTGCGGCCGTCTATGGCTGCGCGCGGCAGGTTATCGAGCGCCACGGCGGCTTTGTCACGAAGCACTTGGCGGACGGCGTCTTGGCCTATTTCGGGTATCCGCGAGCGCACGAGGACGACCCCGAACGGGCGGTATGGGCGGCGCTTGCGGCAGCCAAAGCCGTGGAAGAGCTCAAGATGGAGACTCTCCCCAAGAGCCTGCATGCGCGGATTGGCATAGCCACCGGCCTTGTCCTGCTGGACGACGACCAGTCGGCCGACCCCGCGCTCGTCGGCGAAACTCCGCTGCTTGCCGCACACCTGGCAAGCGTCGCGACTCCGGGGACAGTCGTCATCTCGGAAGCAACGCGACGCATCGTGGGCGGGCTGTTCGAATGCCGCTCCCTTGGCGTCGATTCCAAGGGCGGCGGGGAGACTATCGACGCTTCCGTCGTGCTGCGCGAGGGGGCCATCGCCAGTCGCTTCGAAGCGCTGCGGGGGGCGGACGCATCGACGTTGGTGGGACGCGACGAGGAGCTCGATTTCCTCTTGCGCCGCTGGGAGCAAGCCAAGCAGCGCAATGGCCGCGTGGTGCTTCTGACGGGCGAGGCCGGGATCGGCAAGTCGCGCATGGCGCGGGCGTTGCAGGACCGGTTGGCCGGCGAGCCTCATACGGCGCTGGTCTATCACTGCTCGCCGCATCATCGGGACACTGCGCTGCATCCCATCGTCACGCAGTTCAACCGAGCAGCGGGCATCCGGCGGAACGATCCACCCGAGGTCAGGCTCCGGAAGCTCGAATTATCGCTGGAGTACTCGAGCAGACCGCCTGACGAGCACGTCTGCCTGTTCGCTGCACTTTTGTCGATACCGGGCGGGGACCGGTATCCGCTGCCAGATCTGGAGCCCCGGCAAATGAAGGAGCGCACGCTCGCTGCACTCCTGGATCTGCTGCGGCGGCACTGCGCGGCCAAGCCGGTGTTTGCCCTATTCGAGGACCTGCACTGGATGGATCCGACATCGCTCGAGCTGTTGACGCAGGCGGTGGAGGAGGCCTCGGACCTGCCTTTGCTCCTGGTCGGGACGACGCGACCGGAATTTGCGCCGCCCTGGCCCAATCATTGGCAGACGGCCGCGATGTCGTTGACACGTCTGCGGCCGTTGGACATCGAGGCCTTGATCGGAAGCGTCACCAAGGGCAAGGCGCTTCCCCCGGAGGTCGTCGCTCAGATCGTCGCGCGGACCGACGGCGTGCCACTCTTCGTCGAGGAGCTGACCAAGTCCGTCCTCGAAAGCGGCATGCTTCGGGAAGTCGGCGAGCGCTACGAGTTGACGGGCGAGCTGCCGCTGCGCTCCATTCCTTCCACGCTGCATGCCTCGTTGCTCGCGCGCCTCGACCGCTTGGCTTCCGTCAAAGACATTGCGCAAATCGGCGCCACCATTGGCGGAGAGTTTTCCTACGCCGTAATGGCCGCCGTATCCGATCTTCCCGAGCACCACCTAAACGATGCGCTCTCGCAGCTTGTCGACGCCGAGCTGATCTTCCAGCGCGGCGCACCGCCCGATGCCACCTACCGCTTCAAGCACACCCTCGTGCAGGACGCGGCCTACGACAGTCTGCTCCGCGGCCCCCGACAGGTGCTGCACGCCCGGATCGCGGGCGTGCTTGAGGACAGGTTCCCCAGCGTGGCGGCGACCGCGCCCGGGGCCTTGGCGCACCACTACGCCGAGGCGGGCATCCCCGACAAGGCGGCATCGTATTGGACCAAAGCCGGTCGCCTCTCGTTGGAGAGGTCGGCCATGGTCGAGGCGAGCGCACAACTCGAAAGGGCGTTGAAGCTGCTTGCCGATGTGCCCGAAACGACCGCACGCCGGAAGCAGGAGGTCGACCTTCGCCTGATGCTGTTCCGAGCCTACCTGACGCGCGGCGAGATCGGCCCGATGACGGCAACATTGATGGGCGCGGTCGAGACCGCCAAGGCGCTGGGAGACGAACGCAGGCTGGCGCTCGCAACTGCCCAGCTTGCGATGGCGCAGTGGATGCAGGGAGATCATGCCGCCGCCGCCGGCTCGGCACGTTTCGTGCTGGAGCATGCACAACGCACGAACGATCTGCCGCTGCAGATCTTCGGGAAGCACACGCTCGCGAACGCCGAGCACGGGCAGGGCCGGCTCAAGGACGCAATTTCCCTACATCGGCAGGTCATAGAGACGCTTGCCCAGCACGGTCTGGAGAATCAGCGGCTTGGATGGGCGGGCCTGCCCAGCGTCATGTCGCGGGCGTTCCTCGGCTGGTTCCTCATCGAGACCGGACAATTCGATGACGCCCGCAAGGAGATCGAGGCGGGGTGCGCACTCGCCGACGCAGCGAAGCAACCGTACTCGCAGGTGCTCATCCACGCCGGCGAAGGGCTCTATCAGCTGCGGCGCGGATATCCCGAGCGCGCGGTGCCCATTCTCGAGCCCACCTTGAAGATGTGCCAGCGCGTGTTCACGATGGAGGCGATGCTTGCCGGCTGGCTCGGCACCGCCCTGGTGCAGATTGGACGCCCGGCGGACGCGCTGGCCGTAGCGCAGGACTCGTTCCGCCGCGGCGCGCATCTCGCCGGCGGGATGTACACATGGTTCTACCTGTTCAAGGCCATCGGCGAGGCGCACGCCGCTCTGGGCAATGCAGCAGAAGCCCTGGTGTGGGCGGACAAGGCGATTCAGGTGACGAAAGACGCGCAGGAGAGCCTGCACTACGCGCAGGGCCTGAAGAGCCGAGGCGATATCCGGCTCCAGCTCTCGCTGCCGATCGAGGCGGCGGTGAAAGATCTGGAGGAGGCAAGGCAGATCGCCGAGCAGCACGGCCTGCTGCCGCTCGTTGCCGAGTGCGACCTGTCCCTTGCCCGCACCCTCGGGCGGCTCCGTCACGCCCCGGAGGCGCGGCGGCTCGCGTCTCGTGCGGCGCAGGCCTTCCGGGCGCTGGGCCTGGAGCGCCGGGTTGCCGACGCGGAGCGGCTGGCAACCTGAGCCTCAAGCATTACGGCGAGCCCGGCTGCGCCTCGGCGGCGAAGCGCACGACCATGCTCTGCGGCAGTCGCAGGAGCTCCTCCAGATCGCCTTTCGGACCGGCGGCGCGCCGCAGCTCCTTGAGCTCCGCGATTGCCATGAGCATGCTGCGCAGCTCCGCCATGGCGATGTGCTCTCCAAGACACCTGTGCGGTCCGGCAGGGCCTTGCGGTCCGGCGACAGGCCCAAAGTGCAGGTAGGCGGCGGGGGCCCGGTCGAGCCGGAAGTCGGCCGGGGCGTTGAACTTGCGCGGGTCCATATTGGCAGCCTGGACGAGCGCGCATACGAGGTCGCCATTGCAGACCGCCTGGCCGCCGATCTCGGTATCGGCCGTTGAGACGCGGAACAGAACCGGCGAGACGGGCCTGAAACGAAGGCATTCGCCGACAAACGCGTCGAGCCTACGCTGGCGGGTCGCCTCGTCTGCCGTGCGGCAGATCTCGCGCAGCACCGTCATCAGGTCGGCGCGAGGCGAGCCATCCTCCGCGAAGAGCCCCGCAATGCGCGGCTCGATGCGGCGGGGATCGAGGACAAGATCGACGATGTTGGCGAACGCCTTGCCCACCGTGTAGATGCCGCCGACCAGCAACTCGGCCAGTATGGCGCGAATGTGCTCGTCGATATCGCCTGTGGCACTGGAGGTCCCGGCTTGCTCGCGCTTGACGGCAACCAAGGCGGCGAGCAGGTGACCCTCTCCGGAGGGCCGCCGGAATTCCTGCTCCATCAGCTCATCGATGTGCAGCAGCATCTCGTCGGTCGTGCGCTGGGCCGAGATTGTCAGCTCTCGTGCGCGAACGATGTTGAGAAACACCTCGCGGAAAGCCGCCTGCGCCCAGGCCTGAATGGTCGCAACGGGCTTCTCGTGGCCCAATAGCGGGTCGAGCCGCGCGAGCCAATCGGGGGGAACGTCGGTCAGCTCGAGGCGCGCGAAGTACGCGGCGATGGCCGTCGGCGACATGCGGTCGGGCCCGGGCAGTCCGAAGAAATGCTTGGCAATGACGACGGGCACCACGAGCGCGAGATCGCGCACGATGTCCATGCGTCCAGCGGGGAGAAGACGGGCCAGGATGCTCCTCGTGACATTGCCGGCAAGGCGCTCCAGCTCCGCGTAGGGATTGCGCTTGCCGTCGTCGGTCAGCCGCCTCAGAGCGGCCTGCAGGATCTGAAGCCGTTGCACACGGACCGGATCGCTGGCGGCAAGGCCGATGAGCATCGGCTTGCCGTGGGTGATCTCCTCGATGTGCTCGCGATAGTGGCGGACGCCGAACGCGCTCTCATTACGCAGCACCGCGCTTACGTCGTCGTGGTGCCCGAGGAAGGCCGCGAAGGCGGGCTGGGCCGGCGAGCGGGTATCGCGTCTCTCGCTGAACCGGACGCGGACCACCCGCGCCTCACCTTGCAGGATCCTCCGCCCCAGCAGAGCCAGGCGCTGCTCCGAGAACAGGGAGGGCGTCTCGGGCACCGCAGGGTTAGGGGTCACATGGGGCCGGTTGATGTTGACGCTGCCAAGCGTGACAGCGTCGTCGACGCCCATGGTCACGTAGCCTTCACCGCAGAGCTTGGGCGGCGGAACGTAGCCGGGCTCGAACTGGGGCGCGAATGCCTTGCCCTCGGCGAAGCCTTTGAGGGCATCGAGGCTCGGAACGAAGAAATAGTCGCCGCCGCGCGTCACCACCAAGCTCGGAATGTGCGTGACCGCGGCTGGGCTGCCTGGAACCTGGAATGCATCGGTGAGAGCGCCGGTGTTGGCCCCGGTGATGGGGCATTTGTCGAGTCCCACCTGGCCGAAGATCTCGCCGCCGTTGATCCATTCGCGCTGGATGAACTCGAACTGCGCATCGAGGCGGGCATTATAGCAGATGAAGAGCAGACCTCGCTCCTCGCCGTCCCAGTCCCCCGAGCTTTCGACCAGCTCACCGCCGTAGGGGATCGACTGACGCAGGATGCGGTGCCGCTTGGCCACGTCGCGCAGCTGCTGGTCGCGTGGATTGACACGCCGCACGTGCGAGCCAACGGGACACTTGATGCCGTGGGGGTCCTCGGCGTGGAAGCGGAAATCGTTGACCAGGTGCCGCTCGCGCGCGCCGTACCATTTGGGTTGCTGGGGATGACGGACCAGGGGCGCGCCATTCTGCCAGCGGCCGACCATCTGTGCCGCCAGCAGCGGCTCATGCGCCTGGTCGCGGGCTCTGGCCTGAATGAAGTGATGGAAGCCAACCACGTCCTGAGCCAGCTTGCGGAACACCATGTAGGTGCCGTTGGTGCGCAGATCCTTGTTGGCTGGCTGGATCGCGCTCAGGCTGTCCTCGTCGGGATAGCCAAGGAAGATCTCGCCTGGGGCCACCGGCGCCCATGTCCCGTCGCGTCTCGGCGTGCCCCCGCCCGGCGGAGGAGGCCTCAGCCCCAGGTCGACGAAAGGTTGGCTCACGCCGTCGCGGAAGCCGAAATGCTCGACGCGGTACCGTTCCCCCTGGAATTGCTTGAGAGGGGTATATCCGACCTCCAGCTGAAGAATGCGCACGCCTGCCATTCGCTCCAGGGCGACGATCTCGGCCGGCGTCTGCTCGCCGCCTCGGCCAAGCCTCTTGGCGAGCGCGACGGTATTCGAGAAGAGCCGGGGGGCGCCGCGCTCTTGCCTGCCTCCGCCTGCGCTCGTTGCATCCGCACCACTCTCGGTCGAAGAGACCAGGACACCCATCAAACCGTGGACATGCCGATGCCCGAGCCAGCCTTCCCAGGCCGTGGGCGCGGACACCCCGGAGTCGCCGAGGAGATGCGCCCGCGCGGCCATCCCTTCCTTGAACGGCTCGGGGAACGTCTCGAGTGTGACGGGATCGATCTTGAGCGCTTGCAGTCCGGACCACGTGAAAGCGAGGGTGAGACCCACGTGGGGCTTGCCCCTTTCGCGCTCCGGTACGATGCGCACGTCGGTCGACTTGAGCACGTCGATCAGATCTGCCGCTTCCATGCCGGCGGGCGGCGCAAGGGAGGCAGCAGGGCCGCTGCAGCGGTCGCGCACGAAATCCCGGAACTTCTGCAGATCGGCGATGCTGAAGAAGGCATACGCCGCCACCTGGGCCCTGGCGCTCCGAACGATGTTCCCCTGGATATCGTCGGGCGATACGAAAAAGCGCTCGCGGGTCAATTCTGTCATGACTTTCTCAGCTCCGCCGTGCGGGAACTCTGGTCCGCATCGTAGGTCCCGCCGATGGCGGGGAAGTCGGCCGTGTAGGCTTGGTTCTCTACGATGAACTTGTCGAGAAGAGCTCCGATGCCATCAATCGACGTGCCGTCGGCATTCCGGGTGGCGCGCACGAATGCGGCAAAGCGCTCCTTGAACACCTTCAGCTGGTAGACCTTGGGGACGGTCATGCCCGGATAGGCGTTGAAGAATGCATCGGTCGCGATCTGATAGCGTTTCGCGTACTGCCAGAAGGCCTCGAAATCCAGCGATCCGCCCTCGGGGTAGCCTTCACAGTTGCCCCATACGCGATCGACATCCTTGCCGAGGAAGTTGGAGAATTCCCGCAGGTAGTCCTTGAGATCGCCGTCGAAGTAGGAGGTGAAGAAGAGCCACGAGTGGAAACGATAGTCGTGCGCCGGATTCTGGTTAGCCTCTACATAGGGATCGAGCGATGGCGGCGCCTCCCTGGGAAAGCAGGCACCCTGCAGATACTGCTCGGGCCGCAGGATCAGCCAGCCGGCGTAGTGGATGGTGGGAATGACGCTGATCGGCGTGTTGAGACCGCGATCCACCCGCCGCTGAATCGAGGCCAGCTCTTGACGCAGGCGTTCCTCATAGGTGCGGCGCTGGCCAGGGATCGGCCCGGGCGTGATCGGCGTCAGCAGGACAAGCTCCGTCACGCCACCGACGAACTTCGACTGTGCGACCTGATAGGCTTTCACAAGCTCACCCTCCAATCCTGCGGCATCGTGCGGGAGGCGCGGAGCTTCCTCCCGCTCGGCCGAAACGGCTCTCGATTCGCGCCCCGGTTGCTTGCGTGTGTCCTCTGCTGCCCGGCCATTGTCGCCAGCCTTCAATCGCCCGGAGACGAAGCGACCGACGCAGCCCCAGAACCTTGTCAGCCTGACGCTGAGGCCCCCGATCGGCATCGGTCCACAGTCAGTTGACAGCGCAGAGCAGCGCACAGTGTCGGGTGTCGCCCCCAGCGCGGGTGCCCCGCCACCACCTTTGCACCTGCGGCCGGTGCGGGCAGACCGCAAATGGAGGCGGCAGCGGGGCTTCTCGCGCCGGCCCTGAGCTGAGCTGTGCGCCAGCCAAGGTCAGCCGTCGAGAACGGGTACGGGCTCGACCCGAAACTGAGCTCCAATCTCTGTGACAATCCCCGGTCATTCGAAGGCCAGCCATTCGAGGGCCAATAGAGGGCCAATTAAGGGAATGAGAGCGACGGCTCGACGCAGTCCTCACTGCCGCTTACGGGCGCCTCGCCAACTTCCCCCCTGAGCGTCACCTATGGCCTGCCGCCGGGCGAGCGAAGAAGAAAGCAACGAAATGAGAGAAAGCATGACACAACCTCCACCATATGTGGGCTGAGCTTATACCAACGGACGCGCCGCGCCAACACTGTTTGCACATGCCGCGAGAAGAAAATCGGAATAGCAGGCCGAAGCCCCGCACGACCCCCATTGCATTTTTCAATGATCCTTGGAATATTCCAGGAATGAAAGATACTCAGGCCGTCGCGTCTCTCGCCGCACTGGCGCATCAGCACCGCTTGGCGATCTTCCGGCTCCTGGTCAAGGAGGGGCCGTCGGGGATGCCGGCCGGCGAGATCGCCGACAAGGTCGGGATCAGCGCCACCAACACATCGTTTCATCTCAAAGAGCTGGAGCACGCGGGCCTGCTCCGCGCCACGCGCCAGGGCCGCCACGTGCGCTACGCCATTCACGTCGAGGGCATGCGCAAGCTGCTGACCTACCTGACCGAGGACTGTTGCCAGGGCCGGCCGGAGCTGTGCGGCGAGGCCTTTTGCGGCGCCGGCCAAGCTCTGCCGCGTCGCCAAGTGACGAGATGAGGAACGTCGCCCAGAGGTCATCGAGAGGCCGCCATGCGAGATCGCCCGTACAACGTGCTGTTCCTGTGTACGCACAATTCCGCCCGCTCGGTCATCGCCGAGTGCGTCATGAACCGGCTGGGCGCCGGCAAGTTCAAGGCGTTTAGCGCCGGGAGCCAACCGTCGGGCCGGGTGCACCCCTACGCCTTGGACCTGCTCAAGCGGCTCAATTACGATACCAGCGGGCTGCGCTCCAAGTCGTGGGAGGAGTTCGCCAAGCCGGGTGCGGCGCAGCTCGATTTCGTCTTTACGGTCTGCGACGACGCCGCCAACGAGGTGTGCCCGTTGTGGCCAGGCCAGCCCATGACCGCGCACTGGGGGTTGGCCGATCCATCGCGCGCCGAGGGCAACGAGGCCGAGCGCCGGTTCGCCTTTGCCGACACCCACCGCATGCTGAACCAGCGCATCAGCATCTTCGTGAGCCTCCCTCTCGCCTCCCTCGACCGGCTCACGCTCAAGCACCGCCTCGATGAGATCGGGCGCACCGGGCTCGCCTCGCAGGATAAGGCGTGACGCCATGGAGAGCTATGGGCGCGGCCAACGCCTGGGCGCGGAGCTGATCGGGACCGCCTTCCTGCTCGCTACCGTGATCGGCTCAGGGATCATGGGCGAGCGTCTGGCGGGCGGAAACGTCGCGATCGCTCTGCTCGGGAACACCATCCCCACCGGCGCCATGCTCGTGGTCCTGATCACGATGCTGGGCCCGATCTCGGGAGCGCACTTCAACCCGGCCGTTACCATGGCTTTTCTCCTGCGGAAGGAGATGGAGCCCGCCGAGGCCGGCGGCTATGTCGCCGTGCAGGCCGCAGGTGCCGTGCTCGGCGTGCTTGCCGCGCACCTCATGTTCGACGAGGCCCTCCTGCAGGTCTCGACCAGAGCCCGGGCAGGCCCTTCGCAATGGTTCTCCGAATGGGTCGCAAGCTTCGGCCTGGTCGCGACCATCCTCCTCACGCTCAGAGCCAACCGGGCCGCAGTGCCCATGGCGGTGGGGCTCTACATCACCGCAGCCTACTGGTTCACGGCGTCGACATCCTTTGCCAATCCCGCCGTCACCGTCGCCCGCGCACTGTCCAACACGTTTGCGGGCATACGTCCGTCGGACGTGGGACCGTTCATCCTTGCCCAACTGGTGGGGGCTGTTGCGGCCCTTTACGTGTGCCGGATGTTGCTCGGCCAAGGATCGAGGCAAGCGGCCAAAGGGGAGCGCGCTCCGGCGGAATAGGGCAGAACATGGGGTCAGACCCCATGGGGCACGACCTCACGACAGGCGTTTCTGCGGCGACCGCGTCGATGCCGACGCTGGAGAGGCGTGCCATGCCACGGGGGTGCGCTCGGTCTCGCGGCAATACAGAGGTCGGAGCCTGGGGTCTGACCCGCAGGGTCTGACCCCAACCGTGGCGGGCAACCGTGATGCGCGCGTGGTAGTGTGAGAGCGCCGATCTGCTCAATCGATTTGGGGGAGCGTGCTGAAGCCATGGACATCGCCGTACTGAGTGGCGGCAACGGCGCGCATGCCGCCGCCGCGGACCTGACCGAGCTCGGCCACCGCGTGCGCTTCTGGCGCCGCGACCGCGCCTCCATCGAGGCCCTGCAGGCGGCCGGCAGCCGGCTTACCCTGAAGGACCACCGCGGCGCCCGCCAGGTGGAGATCCCTGTCGTCACCCACGATATCGGCGAGGCGCTCAGCGGGGCCGAGCTGATCCTTTGCCCCGCACCGGCCTTCGCCCAGGCCGACATCGCCCGCGCCATGGCGCCCCACGTCGCCGGCGACCAGGTCGTGCTGCTTGCCCCCGGCACGTTCGGCTCGTACCTGATGGCCAAGACCGTGCGCGAGGCGGGCGCCCGCGCCCGCATCGCCTTCGCGGAGACCGGCACGCTGCCCTATCTCGCCCGCAAGCACGGCCCCAACGAGATCGCCATCGCCATGCGCGCCACGCGGCTCCCCACCGGCGTTTTTCCGCTGGCGGAGAAGGAGCGGGTGTTCAGCGTTGTGCGCCGCGCCTACCCTGCCGTGGAGGACGCCGGCGATGCGCTCTCCGGGGCGCTGATGAACGCCGGCCCGATCATCCACCCGCCCCTGATCCTGATGAACGCGGGGCCGTTGGAGCACTTCGACCGCTGGGACATCCACAAGGAAGGCACGCAGCCATCCATCCGCCGCGTCACCGACGCGCTCGACGCCGAGCGCGTCGCGGTGCGCGAGGCGGTGGGCTACGGCGCTCCGCATTTCCCGCTAGCGGACCACTACAGCGAGGACGGCGAGGAGTGGATGTACGGCCGCAAGGCCCACGTACCGCTGGTCGAGTCGGGCGACTGGCGCGAGCACATCGTGCTGACCGAGCACCGCTACATGCGCGAGGACGTGGCCGAGGGCCTCGCCTTCCTCGTCTCCGTCGCCGACTGGGCCGGCGTCGGCGCGCCGGTCGCGCAGGGCCTGCTCGCCCTCGGCTCGGCCGTGTGCGGGAGGGACTTCCGCGCAAGCGGCCGCACGCTCGAGACGCTCGGCCTCGCCGGGCACGACCGCGAGGCGATGGCGAAGCTGCTCGCGGAGGGCCTCTGATGGCAACCGTTGCCGCCGCCGGCGCCGGCCGCATGGGCCGCGGCATCGCCATCGTGTTCGCCTATGCCGGCCACGAGGTGGCCCTGGTGGACCTCAAGCCGCGCCCGGCGGACGACTTGGCCCGGCTGCGCGGCGAGGCGCTGGGCGAGGTTCGTGCAACGCTCGATATGCTGGCCGGCATCGGCCTGATGCCGGCCTCGGCGGTCGAGCCGATCCTGGCGCGCGTCAGCTTCGCCGGCCGCGACGAGGCCCCGGCGGCGCTGGCCGCCGCCGATGCGATCTTCGAGGGCGTGCCGGAGACGCTGCCTGCCAAGCGCGAGGCATTCGCGCTCATCAGCCGGCTCGCCCGCCCCGACGCCATCGTCGCCTCCACCACCTCCACCATCATGGCCGACGACCTGCAGGCGTTCGTGGCGCCGCCGGGCCGCTTCCTCAACGCGCACTGGCTGAACCCGGCCTATCTGGTGCCGCTAGTCGAGGTCTCGCCGGGGCAGCAGACCGACCCCGGCACCACCGCCCGCCTGGTGGCGCTCCTCGAAGGCATCGGCAAGGTGCCGGTGGTGTGCAAGGCGAGCCCAGGCTTTGTCGTGCCGCGCCTGCAGGCACTCGTCATGAACGAGGCGGCGCGTTTGGTCGAGGAGGGCGTGGCCGACGCGGAGGACATCGACAAGGCCACCCGCTACGGCCTCGGCTTCCGCTTCGCCGTGCTCGGCGTGCTGGAGTTCATCGATTGGGGCGGCGGCGACATCCTCTACCACGCCAGCCGCTATCTCGCGCAGGCAACCGGCAGCGACCGCTTCGCCGCCCCGCGGATCGTCGAGGACAACATGGCCGCCGGCCGCACCGGCCTCAGGGAGCGCGCCGGCTTCCTGGACTACTCGTCCATGGACATCGAGGCCTACCGCCGCCAGCGCCTCGCCGCCTTCGTGGCGCTGCTGAAGCATATGGGCGTAGCGCGGCCGCCCGTGGTGTAGGCCCGCTGGCTGGCGCTGGCGGGGTCAGACCCCACGATAGGCGGCTCTACGGCGACCGCGGCGATGTCGGGCACTGCGAGACGCGTGCCATGCCACGGGTGGGCACGGCCTGGCGGTAATACCGAGGTCGGAGCATGGGATCAGACTCGCAGGGTCTGACCCCGGTCGCGTCAACGCGGCGTTAAGTCTGCCGGCGGATCGCCGGGTGCGGAGGCCGTGGCGGCTATCCCCGGGTGCCCGAAGCTGCTTGATATAATGCGCGCGTCGTTTGCAGCGACGGGACGTGGATGGCGCCATCCGACGTTCACGGGCAGACGGCCGGCGCCTGGAAGGAGAGCGAGATGGCTCGAGATCCAGGCGTCCCGCTGCGACCGTTTCCGGCAAGGCGTCAGCAATGCCGTCCAGCCGGAGACCGCCGAGAGGCACATGGCCGACCGTGACTGACGGTGTCCGACCCCAGGGTCCACACTTGCGGAGCGGCCGCAGCTTGCAGCGGGCTCGCAAAGACGC
>JBIOVC010000341.1:0-3300 GCA_044867545.1 Hyphomicrobiaceae bacterium
GCGAGCGCTCGGGCCGGCGCCCGGCATCCTGATCGAGGAGAAGCCCGGCGCTATCGCGATCCATTACCGGTCGCGTCCTGATCTCGAGAACGTCTGCTACGAGGAGGCGAGTGCCGCCGCACGCGAAAGCGGCCTCGAGTTGATCCGCGGCAAGATGGTGTTCGAGGTCAAGCTCAAGGGAGCGAGCAAGGGCACCGCGATCGCCGCATTCTTGCGCGAGGCGCCGTTCAGCGGCCGGGTTCCGGTGTTTGCCGGCGACGACGTGACCGACGAGGACGGCTTTGCCGTCGTCGACGCCGCCGGCGGCTATTCGATCAAGGTCGGCAACGGTTCCTCGCGCGCACGCTGGCACACCGGCTCCACCGCCGAGCTGATCGGCTGGCTCGGCGAGCTTGCAGCCGGCGGAGCATGATGAGAAACAGTATGGGATGAGCACGCTTGAGCTCGGCATCATCGGCAACTGCAGTTTTGCGGCCCTCGTCGACCGGCAGGCCCGCATCGTCTGGTGCTGCCTGCCGCGGTTCGACGGCGATCCCGTGTTCCACGCCCTGCTCGGCGCGCCGAAGGAGGCCGACGGCTCCGGTGTTTTCTCTATCGACATCGAGGGTTTGAAGTCGACGGAGCAGGCTTACGTTCCCAACACCGCCGTGCTCCGCACCGTGCTTCACGGCGAGCACGGCTCGGTCGAGATCAAGGACTTCGCCCCGCGCTTTTCCTGGCGCGGCCGCTCGTTCCGCCCGCACACCCTGGTCAGGCGCTTGAAGCCGCTGTCGGGCAGCCCGCGCATCGCGATCCGCGTCCGCCCGCGCTTCGACTACGGCGCCACCGCCCCGGCGCTGACTACCGGCTCCAACCACATCCGCTACGTCGGGCCGCGGCTCACCATGCGCCTGACCACCGATGCGCCGCTCGACTACGTCCTGGGCGAGACCTACTTCAACCTGCACGAGCCGGTGAACCTGCTCCTCGGGCCCGACGAGACGCTGACCGAGGGCGCTGCGGAGACCGCCCGGACGTTCGAGGAGCAGACCGAGATCTACTGGCGCGAGTGGATCCACCGCCTCGCGATCCCTTCCGAGTGGCAGGACGCGGTGATCCGCGCCGCCATCACGCTCAAGCTCTGCACCTACGAGCCGACCGGCGCCATCGTCGCCGCAGCGACCACCAGCATCCCCGAGGCGCCTGCCAGCGAGCGCAACTGGGATTACCGCTACTGCTGGCTGCGGGACGCCTATTTCGTGGTGCGCGCGCTGAACAGCCTGTCGGCGGTGCGCACCATGGAGAACTACTTCCGCTGGCTGATGAACATCGTCGCCGCCAGCGACGGCCACATCCAGCCGGTGTTCGGCGTCGGCCTCGAGCGGCTGCTGACCGAGCGCACCGTTTCCGCGCTGCCGGGCTACCGCGGCATCGGCCCGGTCCGCGTCGGCAACCAGGCGCACGAGCACTTCCAGCACGACTGCTACGGCAACATCGTCCTGGGCGCGGCGCAGGCCTTCCTCGACCGCCGCCTACTGCATCCTCCGGGCCACGAGGACTTCGTGCGGCTGGAGCTGGTCGGCGAGCGGGCCCTCCAGTTGTACGACCAGCCGGACGCCGGCATGTGGGAACTGCGCTCGCGCGCCCGCGTTCATACCACATCAAGTCTGATGTGCTGGGCGGCCTGCGACCGCCTGGCACGCATTGCGGCGCATATCGGGGAGGCCGAACGCGCGCGCCGGTGGCGCGCCGACGCCGACCGGGTGCGCCAGGTGATCCTCGAGCGTGCATGGTCCGACAAGCGGAAGTCGTTCGTCGAGAGCTTCGGCGGCGAGTACCTCGACGCCGGCGTGCTGCTGATGGCGGAGATCGGCTTCATCAACGCCAAGGACCCCCGCTTCACCTCGACGCTCGATGCGATCGAGAAGGTCATGGCGCGCGGACCCTACATGATGCGCTACGAGGCCGAGGACGACTTCGGTCTCCCGCAGACGGCTTTCAACATCTGCGCATTTTGGCGGGTCGACGCGCTCGCCCGAATCGGGCGCACTGCCGAGGCGCGCGAGCACTTCGAGGCTCTCCTCTCCGCGCGCAACCATCTGGGGCTGCTGTCGGAGGACATCGACCCCTTGACCGGCGAGCTGTGGGGCAATTTCCCGCAGACCTACTCGATGGTCGGTATCATCAACGGCGCGATGCGGCTGTCCACACCCTGGGAGCAGGTGATATGAGCCGCCTGATCATCGTCTCGAACCGGGTCGCCGACCCGACCAAGCCGGAGCAGGCCGGCGGGCTCGCTGTCGGCGTGCTCGACGCGCTGCACGAGGAGGGTGGGCTCTGGTTCGGCTGGGACGGCAACATCGCCTCGGCCGCCGACGCCCTGCGCCCGACGCGCACGACCTACGACAACATCGACGTCGTGACCGTCCCGCTGACCGAGGACGACTACCAGCAATTCTACCTTGGGTTCTCCAACAGCGCGCTCTGGCCGGTGTTCCACTACCGGCTCGACCTCGCGCGCTTCTCCAACGATTTCCTGGACGGCTACCGCCGCGTGAACAAGCGCTTTGCCGAGACGCTCCGGCCGATGATCGCCGAGGACGACCTGATCTGGGTGCACGACTATCACCTGATCCCGCTGGCCTCCGAGCTTCGCACGCTCGGCGTCAAGAACCGCATCGGCTTCTTCCTGCACATCCCCTTCCCGCCTCCGGAAGTGCTGGTCGCGACGCCCGAGCACGATTGGCTGATCGACTCCTTCCTCGACTATGACCTGGTCGGCTTCCAGACCGGCACCGACCTCGCCAACTTCGAGCGCTTCCTGCGCGACAACCTTGGCGCCGTCAGCCTCGCTGGCAACCGCCTCTCCGCCAAGGGCCGCTCGGTCGCGGCTGCCGTGTTTCCCGTCGGCATCGACGCCGACAAGGTCGCCGAGATGGCGAGCACCGCCGACGCCAGCCAGCGCATCGAGCGGCTGCACCGTCGCGCGCTGGCGCGCGTCCACATCATCGGCGTCGACCGGCTCGACTATACGAAGGGCCTGCCCGAGCGGCTGCGCGCCTTCCGCCGGCTGCTCGAGCTCTACCCTGAGAACATGAAGGCGGCGACGCTGATGCAGATCGCCGCGCCGACGCGGGAGGACGTCGACGCCTACGCCGACATCCGCCACGAGTTGGAGCAGCTTTCGGGGTCGATCAACGGCACCTTCGGCGACTTCGACTGGACGCCGGTGCGCTACGTCAACCGCACGATGCCGCGCGACACGCTTGCCGCGCTCTTCCGCGGCAGCCACGTCGGGCTCGTCACACCGCTGCGCGACGG
>JBIOVC010000342.1:0-7881 GCA_044867545.1 Hyphomicrobiaceae bacterium
ACGAAGCCATGGTGAAGGATCCGGAGTTCCTGGCGGATGCGAATAAGGTGAACCTGCCGATCGAGCCCATGTCCGGCGAGGACCTCGGAAAGGCCGTGGGCGAGATGTTCAAAGCCGACGCGAGCGCTGTCGAGACGGCAAAATCGCTGATGGGAGGGAAGTGAGGCGGATCAGCCCTTGAAGCCGACGATCAGGTGCGCCCGGTTGGATTCGGGGAGGACCTCGCCGTCGGCCTTGACGGTGATGGTGTAGGTGCCCGCCTCAGAGATGAGCTCGGGAGAGATCGTCGCCTCGAGCTCGGTCTTGGAGACATACCTGGTCGGCAGCTCGATCGCATTGAGGTTGAAGAGGCTGCCGAACTCGCGCTTCAGCATGACCCGATGAAACGGCCACATGCCGCGGCCCCTCACGCGGATGGTTGTCGGCGTCCCCTGCAGCGTGGACAACGGGGCGATCTCCAGGTCGTCGGGGAGCGTCTGATAGGGGTAGAAGGACGGGATCGGATTGGCGACTCCGGTGAAAGCCGGGTCGATAACCCTGCCGTCCTTCACGACCAGCTTGACCTTGGTGGTCGCCCCGATGTCGGTCAGCGGGTTGCCCTCAACGATCGACAGGTCAGCGACCTTGCCCACTTCAACGCTGCCGTAGTCCTTGTCCTTGCGGAAAGCCTTGGCGACATTGAGCGTCGCGGCCTGAAGCGCGGTCATGTTCGGGATGCCGGCCTCGACGTCCATCGCCATGCCTTGATGCAGCAGCAGCGCGGCCATGCCGCGAGGCGGATCGGAGCCCTCCTTCAGGCGTCCACCCGCCGCGACGAAGCGCCGGATGAACTCGTAGGACTTCTCGAGGCCGAGCTTGGCGCGGTCCAGGTCCTCGGGCGAGTAGCGCTTGAAAAGCTTGTTGTAGGCATTGTCGGTGACCGCGCGCACGGAAGCCGGCAACCCGTTCTTCGGGTTCTCGAGGATCTCGTTCTCCTTCTTGCGGAAGCGGTCGGCGTAGGACGACAGCGGACGCACGATCTTGGCGAGCGTCGGCGTCCACGCCGTCCCGTTCCTCACCATCGTGTCGATGATCGGCTGGTAATTCTCGGTCTGGTAGAAGGCGCAGACGACCTCCTGATCGATCAGGCCCATCAGCCGGTCGTTGTGAAGCGTGTCCCTCGCCGGCGGATAGAGAATGGTGGTGTTGCCGATCGACCAGATATGCTCGATGGCATCGACGCCGGCGTTCGACGATCGGATGGCGTCGACGCTGTGGGTGGTGACGCCCATGCCGAGCCCGTGCGCCTCCTCGGCGATCACCTTCACCAGATCGAAGTCCAGGAACTCGTTGACCTTGATGACGTCGCAGCCGAGCTCCTTCTTCCTGCGAACGGCCTTGCGGGCGTCGTCGGCGGTCCGAACGGTGATATTGCCGCGGATGTTACGGCTGCTCGAGCCGCCTTCGGGGACATCGCGCTCGCCGCCCATCGCGCGGCCGGAGGCGAAGATGCGCGGCCCGCGTATCCGCCCGAGCTCGGTTCCCCGCTTCTGCGCCAGCGTCCAGGGTCCATCCTGCGTCGTCTGGATCGAGAACACGCTGGTGATGCCGAGATGGAGGTAAAGCTCGCCGTGGAAGTCCTCGAGGTGACCGTGGCCATCCATGAAGCCCGGAAGCACGGTCTTGCCGGTGACGTCGATCACCTGGGCACCGGGCGGGACCGGCACGCTGCGTGCATCGCCGACGGCCTCGAACCTGCCGCCCTCGATCAGGATCACGGAATTTTCCAGACGCGGGCGGCCGGTGCCGTCGATCAGCCTGCCGCCCTTGATCGACAAAACCTGTGCTGCCACGCTTTTCTTCCCCGTGCCGTCCATGCACTCGTGATGGTGATCCGCCCGCTGTTAGTCTGCCCTAACGCAAATGCGGCGCAGCCCAAAGCGCACCGTGATCCGGGTTCCGGCCTTCGGAATATCGAATGCCGTGGGGCCGTCACTTTCCGCGCAGGAATGGCCCGGCGAGGCGGTGGAAAGCGTCGGCTGCGTCCCACGGCACCAGGTGCTTGCAGCCCGGGACGATATGAAGGTCGAGCGACGGCATCCGCGCTTTGAGCAGCTCGGCACGGGCGTTGGCCTGGCCGCGGTCCTCGCGGCCATAGATCAGCAGCATCGGCTGGCGGACCTCGCCCAAGCGCTCAGACAGCGGCTTCTTCTCCTTGCCGCCGCCGGTCGCGCGCCTCTCGGCCGAAGCGCGGTTGCGGGCGAGGAACGCGCGGAAGCTCTTGCCGGTGCTCATGCTGTGGCGCAGCGCCAACTCCGCATCCGTGATCAGGCTGTGATCGTAAAGGTTCGCTTCCAGGATCGCGCGCGTATCGGCAAGCGCCGGCTCGGCCTCGCCGCCTTCCTCGCCCTCGGCGGGCCCGCGCTTCTTCGCCGGCTGATCGGGGAGCGGCGGCAGCAGGCTCCCCGTGCCGAGCACGACGAGCCGGCTCACGCGATCGGGGTGCGAGAGCGCCAGCTCCACCGCCATAGCGCCCGACTGCGAGTGGCCGACGAGGGCGGCGCGCTCGATGCGGAGCGCGTCCATCACCTTCAGGATGAAGGAGGTGCGGTAGCCGAGGCCCCACTCGGGCGGGTCGTCGGTGAGCCCGAAGCCCGGCTGATCATAGGCGATGGTGCGCACGCCGGACGCCGCGAGGGAGCCAAGGTTGCGCCGCCAGACGTCGAGCGATGAGCCGAGCGAGGCGCCGTGGATGAGGATGGCGGGAGGGCCGCTGCCGGCCTCGACGTAGCGGGTGTCGAGCCCCGCTACCTTCACGTATCTGTCCTCGCTGATCGCCATCCGCTAGTGCCGCTCCCTCACCGCGATCAGCGTATAGTCCGGATCGGACATGAAGTGCTCGCCGATCGGACACTGCTTCTTCAGGAGCTCGAGGCGCGCACCCTGCTCCTTGCCGAGGCCGACGGGGATCGGATTGAGGACCGTGTTGACGCCGACCATCTCGTCCACGTCGTCCTTCAGCTTGGCGATGCTCTCGACGGTGAAGCCGACGTGGTCCATGCCGGTCGGCAGGATGCTCTGGTTGGCAAAATTGTTGATCCGCCAGGGCATGATGAGCAGCGTGATCTTGCCGTCGGTCAGGTAGTGGTTCGGGTCGCCGGCTCGTGAGTTCTGCTCGGCAAGCTCGAACACGTCCGAGTAGAAGCGCGCCATCTCGTCGGGGCGCATCGTGCGCACGGCGACGTGACTGATGCAGCGCTCCGCCTGCTCGGTGCTCGCCTCGTTGTCGACGTAGACGCCGAGGCGGTTCGTCATATCCTTCTGCGAGATGTCGAAGACGTTGGCGTCGGGGTCGTTGGCGGAAATGCCGGCGAACGGGCGGGTGCCCGGACGCTTAACCCACGCCGCGGTCGGGTACTTGGTCTTCATGCGGTCGAACACCGTCTCCACGTCCTCGACCTCGATGCCGAAGTGGTCGAGCCCGGCCGGGCGGCCAGCCTTGCGCGGATTGATGTTCAAGCCCACGTAGCCGTCGCCGACCGTCACCGCGCGAGTCGGGCGGGACTTGCCGGACGTCTTCATGCCGAACACTGCCTCGTAGAACTTCGGCAGCAGCGTGTACTTCTCGCTCACAATCGCCACGTGATTGATCTTCGCAAACATTCCCGAGCTCCTCCCGTCTCTCCCTATTTCGCATCGCCGGTCATATCCATCGCCTGGTTCGCGGCCTTGATGATGTCCTCCGGCATTGCGAACGCATTCTTAACGAGCGCTGCGACCTTCTCGCCGCTCACCTCGTCGACCTCCAGGCCCTGCTTCTTCGCTTCCTCGATGAAACCCGGATCGTTGATCGCCGCGTGGAAGGCCTTGCGCAGGGCGGCGACGCGGTCGGCGGGGACGCCCGGCGGAGCGAGGATCGGCCGGTCCATCGCCTGCGGAGTAAGAACCAGCTCAAGGATTTTCTTGGTCCGCTCCTCCTTGGCGAACTCGACGATCGCCGGCGCGTCTGGGAACAGCGGATTGCGGTCGAGCGCGATGGTCATCGGAACCAGCACCTTCTTCTGGGGGAACCAGTCGGGCCGGGTCGAGTTGATCGAGGAGACGAGCCCGCCGCAGCGGCCGTGCACCTCGCCGCGCTCCATGGCGAGGAACACCTCGTTGCCGCCCTTGTAGCCGGAGATGATCTTGATCTTGGTGCCGAACAGGTCGTTGACCATCTTCGGCAACGTCTCCATGCGAGAGCCGGCGCCGGTGCCGCCGACGATGAATTCCTTGTCGTAAAGGTCCTTCCAGGACTTGATGCCCGAGCCATGCCAGGCAACGCACATGGAGCTCGCAGTGGCGATGCTGCCGATCCAGTTCACCTCGCGCGGGTCGAACTTGGCGCCGCCGATGCCGTAGAGCGGGGCGAACGGCACGCTCGAGTGGACGAGGCCGATGGTGGTGCCGTCACGGGGTGCGGCGGATGTCAGATGATTCATGGCGCGGATGCCGCCGCCGCCCGGCATGTTCTGGACGACGATCGTCGGCTTGCCCGGCAGGTGCGCACTCAGGTACGGCGCGAACGCACGCGCATAGCTCGAATAGCCGCCGCCTTCGCCGGCGCTCAGTATCCAGTGGATCTGCTTGCCCTTGTAGAACTCGGCGACGTCGTCGGCCCGAGCCACGTTCGCCGCCGCAACGGTCAGGCAGGCCGCCGCGGCGCACGCAACCAGCGTTGTGCGAGTCATGCATATCCTCCCGGTGATGCTTTTTTTGGTGAGACCATTCTGCGCCTGCCGCCGGACGGCAGCAATAGCGGCATCGCGGCGAGGGAAGCGCCCCGGACCGGCGGTTGCTGGACAGGGGCGCCCGCAGGCAGCTCTTCTTAGGAGAGCCGTCCCTGCTGGCGTCGCCCGTCCCCGCAGACGCGCGACGCTTGAATGCTCAAACGGACCAGGCGATGGAGCGTTCCTTCAGCCGGGCGCCTTCCACCGCAGCCTCGGCTCGCGGGCGGCCTTGGTCTCGTCGAGCCGGCGGCGCGGGGCGAGATGGGGCGCGCCGGAGAAGCGCTCCACTTCGCCTCGCCGGGCGGCTTCGGCCAGATTGCGCAAGGTGGCGATGAAGAGATCGAGCGAGGCCTTCGACTCGGACTCGGTCGGCTCGATCAGCATGGCACCGTGGACGACGAGGGGAAAATACACCGTCATCGGATGGTAGCCCTCGTCGATCATCGCCTTCGCGAAGTCGAGCGTGGTGATGCCGGTGTCCTTGAGGAAGCGGTCGTCGAACAGCACCTCGTGCATGCAGGGCTGGTCGCCGAACGGCTGGCTGAAGATGTCGCGAAGGCCGGCACGCACGTAGTTGGCGTTCAGCACCGCGTCCTCGGAGGCCTGTCGCATGCCGTCGGCACCGTGCGAGAGCATGTAGGCCAGCGTGCGCACGAACATGCCCATCTGGCCGTGAAAAGCGCTGAGCCGTCCGAGCGGCTTCAAACGCCGCCGCCCGGCCTCGGCCAAGTCCTCGATCAGGCGGAAGCGGTCGCCCTCGCGCAAGGCGTAGGGGAGGGGCGCGTATGGAGCGAGGGCGTCGGATAACGCCACCGGGCCGGAGCCCGGACCGCCGCCGCCGTGCGGGGTCGAGAACGTCTTGTGCAGGTTGAAGTGCATGGCATCGACGCCGAGGTCGCCGGGGCGCACCTTGCCGACGATCGCATTGAAGTTGGCGCCGTCGCAGTAGAAGTAGGCGCCGGCCGTGTGCAGGGCCTCCGCGATCTCGGCCGACTCCCGCTCGAACAGGCCGCAGGTGTTGGGATTGGTCAGCATGATCGCCGCCACGTCGGGGGCGAGCGCCGCCTTGACCGCATCGGCCGCCACCGTGCCATCGGCCCTGGCCGGGACCGGCCGCACCGAATAGCCGGCGAACGCCGCGCTGGCCGGATTGGTGCCGTGCGCGGAATCGGGCACCAGCACTATGTTGCGATTCGAGCCCGCCGCCTCGTGGGCCGCCTTGATCGCCAGCATGCCGCACAGCTCGCCGTGCGCGCCGGCCTTCGGCGAGAGCGCGAGCGCCTTCATGCCCGTCAGCTCGAGCAGATAGCCCGAGAGGATCTGCATCAGCGCGATCGCGCCCTGCACCGTCTGCTGCGGCTGCAGCGGGTGGATGTCGGCAAAGCCCGCGAGCCGCGCCAGTCTCTCGTTCAAACGCGAATTGTGCTTCATCGTGCAGGAGCCGAGCGGGTAGAGGCCGCTGTCGATCGCATAGTTCTTGCGCGACAGGCGAACGTAGTGGCGCACGGTCTCGGGCTCGCTCAAGCCCGGCAGTCCGATCGGCTCTTTGCGTTCGAGACCGCCGAGGCGGGTCTTTGCGACGCGCGGCTCGGGCAGGTCGACGCCGGAGTTGGTAAGGCTCCCCTGCTCGAACAGCAGCGGCTCCTCATGGTCGAGACCGCGGTTGCCGGTGAAGGTGCGGACTGCGTCGCCCTCAGCACCGCCGGCCTGGGTCGGCCGCCCCTGGCGGTTCATCGCCATCACAGCACCTCCCGCAGGGCGCTCGCGTAGGCGGCGCGGTCCTCGTCGGTGTTGGTCTCGGTCGAGGCGACGATGATGAGATCGTGCAGCTCGCGCCGCTCGGGCTCGAGGCGCGCGACCGGCACACCGCCGAGCACACCCTTGGCGGCGAGCGCGTCGACGACGTTGCGGCCGTCCGCCGGGACGCGGATCGTGAACTCGTTGAAGAACGCGCGCTGGACCACCTTGACGCCGCGCACCTTCGCGAGCGCGGCGGCGAGTGCAACGGCGTTGGCGTGGTTGAGGGCGACGAGCCGGCGCAGGCCCTTCTCGCCGAGCAGTGTCATGTGGATGGTGAAGGCCAGCGCGCAAAGCCCCGAGTTGGTGCAGATGTTGCTCGTCGCCTTCTCGCGGCGGATGTGCTGCTCGCGCGTCGACAGTGTCAGCACGAAGCCGCGTCGCCCCTCCGCATCGACCGTCTCGCCGACGAGCCGGCCCGGCATCTGGCGCACGAACTTATCCCGGCTGGCGAACAGGCCGACGTAGGGCCCGCCGAAATTGAGGCCGTTGCCGATCGACTGGCCTTCGGCGGCGACGATGTCGGCGCCCATCTCGCCGGGCGACTTCAGCGCACCCAGCGCGACCACTTCGGTCACGACCACGACGAGCAGCGCGCCCTTGGCATGGGCGGCCGCCGCGATCGGCGTCAGGTCGGTGATGTTGCCGAAGACGTCCGGGTACTGGACGACGACGCACGAGGTCTTGTCGTCGATCGCCATGGCGATGTCCTCGGCACCTTCGGGGGCGGGGTCCAGCGCCGCCACCTCGAAGCTGCCGTGGAGCCCCAGCGTCTCGATCACCGCGCGATAGTGGGGATGCACACCGCCGGAGACCACCGCCCGGCGACGCCGGGTGAGGCGGTCCGCCATCAGCACGGCCTCGGCCGCGGCGGTCGAGCCGTCGTACATGGAGGCGTTGGCGACCTCCATGCCCGTCAGCATGGCGACCTGGGTCTGGAACTCGAACATCGCCTGCAGGTTGCCCTGCGCGATCTCGGGCTGGTAGGGCGTGTAGGAGGTCAGGAATTCGGAGCGCTGGATCAGGTGATCGACGGTCGCCGGCACGTGGTGGCGGTAGGCGCCGCAGCCGACGAAGAACGGCACGCTGCCGGCCGGCGTGTTGCGCGCGGCAAGCGTGGCCAGCTCGCGCTCGACGTCCAGCTCTCCCTTCGCCTTCGGCAGGTTCACAAGCTCCTTTAAGAGCTTGTCCCGCGGCACGGCGGCAAATAGGTCGTCGATCGCCCGCACGCCGATCCGGTCCAGCATGGCGCGGCGGTCGGCGTCCTCGAGCGGCAGGTAGCGCATCAGCCGCTCTCCTTGACGGCCGCGTCATAGGCGGCGCGGTCCATCAGCGC